>JBPCUG010000032.1:0-2996 GCA_051011275.1 Cyclobacteriaceae bacterium
GAAACTTTGGGAGGAGCCACCACTCATTGCGAGATCTCCGGAGTAACAGATAACAAATATCCCGATGATCAAAGCTGCTTGGCGGCTATAAGAGACATCTTTGCCAAGGTAGGGGATTTTGAAAAAGTCGGGTTTAATCGTGTAGATCCTTTGCCACCCAAAGAGGATCCAGCTGAGATCTACGGGTTATTGCCCTCTGATAGGGCCAAGCCCTATGATACTCTTGATATAATCAATAGACTGGTTGATGACTCAGAATTTGTGCAATACAAAGCTGGATACGGCAAGTCGCTCCTGTGTGGTACAGCCAGGATAGATGGATGGGCTATTGGTATTGTCGCCAACCAGAGAAAGGTGGTCAAAACCAAGAAAGGTGAAATGCGCATGGGTGGTGTGATCTATTCCGATTCAGCTGATAAGGCTGCCCGGTTCATTATGAACTGCAATCAGCGAAAAATACCTCTGCTGTTTTTGCAAGATGTAAGCGGGTTTATGGTGGGGAGTCGCGCCGAACATGGTGGGATCATTAAGGACGGGGCAAAGATGGTAAATGCCATGTCCAATTCAGTAGTGCCTAAGTTTACCATCATTATTGGCAACTCGTATGGAGCCGGCAACTATGCCATGTGTGGAAAGGCTTACGATCCTCGGTTGATCTACTCCTGGCCTAGCGCACAGATGGCAGTAATGAGTGGTGCCTCTGCGGCTAAGACTCTATTGCAAATCAAAGTGGCAGCCTCAAAGGCTAAAGGTCAAGAAATGAAAGAGGATGAAAAGAAGGCTTACCTGGATAAAATCACTGACCGCTATAACAACCAATTATCACCATATTATGCCGCTGCTCGTTTATGGATCGACGGGGTGATAGATCCGCTTGAAACCAGGAAAGTTATCTCCATGGGTATAGAAGCTGCCAATCATGCGCCGATTAAAGAAGCCTTTAACTTAGGGGTAATTCAGACATGATTGAGGATGCATTTTATTTAGTAGTTGGCATTAGGCAATTGGCAGTCGGCAAAGTCCATCGTCCACTGTCGTCAGTCCACAACTCACACTAAGAAAAAAACCAAGAACGAATAAATGGGAGAAGAGGAGCTAAAAGAAAATGAACTAAAAGCACTGGTTTCGTTATTGGACGAGGATGATCCTGAAATCCTCAGTCATGTGGAGCAGAAGATCATGTCATTAGGAGATACGGTAATTCCCTATCTTGAGCAGCAGTGGGAAGATAACTTCAATCCGGTAGTTCAGAAGAGGCTGGAGGAATTGATCCACACTTTACAATTCGATGTATTAAGGGATCGTCTAGCCCGATGGAAGGAAGGAGAAATGGATCTGCTAGAGGGGATGTGGTTGATTGCTACCTACCAATACCCTGATCTGGAACTGGAAAAACTGCGAAAAGAGCTGGAGCAGATCTATTATGAGGCTTGGCTGGAGTTTAAGCCTGACAGTCATCCATTCGACCAGATCAAGATTTTGAACAGTGTGTTTTTTAGCAAATTGCGCTTCAGTGCCAACACTAAAAATTTTCATAGTGTTGGCAATTCGATGATCAATATTGTACTCGAATCAAAAAAAGGCAATCCTACTTCTCTTTGTGTGATCTACATGCTGGTGGCCCAAAAGCTCAAACTACCAGTATATGGTGTGAACCTACCTAACTTGTATATTCTTATTTATCAGGCGGAAGAAATGGAGTTTTATATCAATGTATTCAACCGCGGCTTGATCTTCTCCAAATCAGATATAGATAATTATCTTTCCCATCTTAACCTATCCAAAAAGGAATTGTTCTATGAGCCCTGCACCAATCTGGAAACGATCAAAAGAATATTCAGAAGTCTAATTGTTTCTTTTGAGAAAATTGGAGATCCTGAAAAGGTAGAGGAAGTGAAATTACTGCTCAACACTATTTCCGATCATCCGGAATATCTATGACCCTTTTTTTATCATGCAACCGGTGGCTCGTTTTCTTTCGATTACAGGCATTTGGTTGGATAGTAAAAAGTCAATCGCAGTTTTCAGATAAGATTCGTTTACATCCGAAGCAACTTGAGGATTATCATCGATCGCTCCTTGATAGATGATTTGCGCATTGCTATCACTAATGGTAATTAGGAACGCTTCGGGCGTTTTGCTGGCTTTAAAAAGCTTCTGAGCTACCTGAGCAGTGTCAGCCAAATAGGGGAAATCATATTGATTGTCCAACGCTTTTTGTTTCATTTCTTCCAGTCGATCACCTTTACTGGTAGAAGGGTCATTAGGATTGATCAAGATCATCTCAATACCTTTCTCTTTGTAAATGCGGTAAAGTTCAGTGATCCTGGACTCATACAGCTTGGAGTAAGGGCAATAGTTACTGGTAAAAATGAGTATCACACCCTTAGCTTCCGCATAGTCGGTCAATGCCACCTCCTCTAGGTCCAAAGCATTGGTCAGCTGGACCTCAGAAATGTCAAGACTGGCTTGTGCCAAAACCATGTTTTGGTAGCCAAAAAACACCACAGTAAGTAAAAGTATAACTCGACGCATATCACTGAAATTGGTTCACCCACCCAAAGTACCAAAATTCATGCTAGAATTACCAATATTAGTTGGTCATACCCAGGGAAATACCCTTTTTGGGGCTGAAAATCAGAGATTATAACAAATAAAAAATTCTTGGTGAGAATGAAATTGAAGCGTATATTCTCTAGTATTTGAGCCCAGAATGACCTCTCCTTTCACATTTTTATCAGTATGCGGATCAAAGGGTTCAATGGCGAGATCCTTTTTGAAAATCAGCTTTTTGCGCCCATATATTTTGTACAGTGTCTCCTTAGCGGCCCAGTACCAGCATAATTTAGTTAGGTCTTGTGCAGCTGCTATTTCCTCTGAGTGATTCAAAAACTTAGGAGCTATGCGCTGCAGTTGCAGTCGTGGTTTTTCTATGTCGATGCCCACAGGTTTTTGATGGTCAATAATGGCCACCGCGTAAGGGAAGCTATGAGCAA
>JBPCUG010000033.1:0-8472 GCA_051011275.1 Cyclobacteriaceae bacterium
TGCATACGCGTTACGCACCCGTGCGCCGGTCGCCAGCTACTCCGAAAAGTACTGCTGCCCCTCGACTTGCATGTATTAGGCCTGCCGCTAGCGTTCATCCTGAGCCAGGATCAAACTCTCCATTGTATTAAATTGGTGCCCCGATAAATCGGGGCTGTGTCTAATCCGTCGACTCTAAGTTTTGTTTGTATAAGAATCTCTTCTTATACCGGTCCGCTATCGTTACATCTATTCAAAGAACTTTCTGCCTCGCCAAATGCAATTTGCACTTTTGAGACAATCGTGATTGCTTAACTTTTTAAACAATCTTTTTAACTGGTTTTCCTCTCCTTCCTTACATCTGCCTGCAAAACCAGGATGCAAAAGTATACTTTACATTATTACTTCACAAACTTTATTTACTTTATTTTTTCAGTACCTAGTCTGCAGTAAATTCTTTTGCTTTTCAAAGGGCAACAAAGGTAATAACCTTTTCCACTTTTGGCAAACTTTTATGCGGGTTTTATCGCCTGAATCTTTAGGTTTTGGGCTTCTTGTAGATCGGTACTGTACTGCAGGGCTCGCCGTACATAATACTTGAGGCAAAAGGGGTTAGCAAACGCGTAATTTCGACATATGCATAAGTTGGCACCGGGACCGCACTACAACCGTTAATAATCACCTTTGCATCTTGGTATTTTGGCAAATCGATCCCTGTCAAAGCCTGCTGAAATAAGGCCTGCTCCAGATCCTCCAGATCACCAAATACTACCAAGTGGGCATAAGGCTCCAGACGACTGGCCAGCAGCATATAGGCCCAAGTAGGGATTACAACATCAGCCGAACAACCAATGGCCACATTCTTATCTTGATATTGGGACCAATCATGTCCTGTAATAAAAGCTCGAAAATCTTTTTCCTTTAGGATCAGACCTTCAAACAAATTATTCTTTAGATCTATCGATACGCGTTCGCCTAGATGATAGTACTCTTCCAGGTTAAGAGTTTCCAAATTGCTATTGGCTACCCGGTTTACAATTGGTTCTTCCATGTCCATTATCAATCAATACGAGCTTTCGGCTTAGTTGTTTGAAATTCCTTTAAATATTCAGGCTCAAAGTATGCTAAGTCCTGGAACTTCTTTTTTGCATATTGAATCTGAGCTAAGTTACCTACAAAGCTAGCACTTGGTATAAGTGCTGCATTAAATAATGCGTTATTGCTTTGGCCTAGTAGAGGTTCACACTTCGCCGCCCCATTACCAAAGAAAACTATTTGGTGATGCTCCAGTTCCACATCAAAACTCTCCTTGACAATCACTTTCGCCTGCTCAGCTTCAATTTCATTTAGGTTGGCGTCCGCAAGCCAGCAGTAAACTTCCATCCTCCGAGCATCAATCATAGGGCACAACCAGGCTTCCATTTTATCTGCTTGGAGGAGGAACTTCATCCCATGAGCCATTGACTTTAAGGTGCTCACCGCAATTAATGGAATATCTAAAGAGAAGCAAAGGCCTTTAGCTGTAGCAGTACCGATACGCAGTCCCGTATAAGATCCAGGACCCTGTGATATTGCTACGGCGTCCAACTCGGACATTTCCAAGCCTCCCTCTACTATCACATCTTGGATCATACCGGCCAAAACCCGCGAGTGGGACTTGTCCTCATCCAGTTCGCGAATGGCAAGAAGATCAGGTCCTTTGTGCAATGCAACCGAGCACATCGTAGTGGCTGTCTCAATGCTTAATATAATTGCCATTTCAATCGAGCAAAAAAATTACCACCAAGAGGTGGTAATTTTGATAAGTCTTATACATTCGACAAATACCTATTTGCTTGCCACCAGGGCTTGGTATTTCTGCTTATTCTTTAGCACCTCAATTGCATCTAGTACTTCCTGATCATGACCAAAGGAGTTTTCTATCACACCCTTTCTCAAATAATAGCGTGATACAATCTCTTCTTCTAAAACCTCCTTGATCTCATCTTTGAACTTTTGCAGATCTGTATCTTTATTATGCATTACCTTAGATCGCAAGGATCTTATTTGCACGTCTATGTCGTCATAGTACTTTTCCTTTTTGGCAAACTCTATAAGTTCATCAATACTGCTTTCTACTTTGGTGGTATAGTCATACTCTTTATCAGATAACCACTTGACAAAATTATCGTATTCGGCATCAGAAAGTGTGAAATCTTTAGCTGGCCCAATACTGGGATGGCTGAAGTGATATTCAGTTACATAGTCGAAAATGAGATTTTTGGTCAATAGGCCTACCAAAATAGGAGACAAATAGGATCTCTCAACTTCGATGTCGGGATCGACTCCTCCTCCATCATACACTGTTCGACCATTTCGAGTTTTGAAAGCCACCTTAAGCGAGTCCGGTAGTTTACCCACACTGCCGTCATCATTTCTGCTACTGTAGTCTATAGCTTGTATGCAACGTCCACTTGGGATATAGTACTTGGCAGTAGTCACTTTTAGCTGAGAGTTGTAGGTAAGTGGGCGAGTGGCTTGTACCAAACCTTTACCAAAGGTCCGTTGCCCAACTAAAACGCCTCGGTCGTAATCTTGTATTACACCAGCTACAATCTCAGAGGCCGAAGCACTGCTGCTACTGGTAAGAACAGCTACAGGAATTTCCTCATCCACCGGAAGATTTAGTGCTTTGTAGGTTTTGTTCCAATCAGTCATCTTACCTTTGGTACTCACCACTTCAGAACCTTTTGGAATAAAAATGTTTGAAACATTTACTGCTTCATTTAGTAGTCCACCTGGGTTTCCTCTCAGATCCAGAATGATAGATTGTGCTCCTAAGGATTTTAGTTCGCTCAAAGCAACTTTTACCTCCTTACCTGCATTAGTGGTAAAATCAGACAATTTAATGTAACCTACCTCATCGTCTATCATTCCAAAATACGGCACATTGTCAATAGTAATTTTCTCTCTGGTAAGGTCTACGGTGATAGGATCGGCAATACCATATCTTTTCACCGTAATAGATAATTTAGTGTTTGCCTGGCTTCTCAGTAACTTACTTATATCAGAGTAGACCTTTTTCTGTACATCTATGCCGTCCACCTTTATGATCTCGTCCCCAATCTTAAGGCCGCTTTTATGGGCAGGAAATCCCTCATTGGGCATAATGATCATATTTTTGCCGTTTCTTGTGCCTATAAGCGCTCCAATCCCACCATATTGGCCGGTAGTCATCGTTCGATAATCTTCAATATCATCTTCTGGGATATAATTGGTATAAGGATCCAGTGAACCTAGCATGGCATCTATACCGGTCTTAATCAACTTATTAGGATTCACATCATCTACATAATAAGTATTTACTTCCTTGAAAAGGGTGGCAAAAATATCCAGATTCTTAGCGATCTCGAAGTATTTATCTCCTGGGCCGCTGAAGGCTAGCAGGCCGCAAACAGCAATTAAAGTAATCCAGATAAAAGATTTCTTTTTCATAAATTTCATAAGGTATCGCGTGTTTTATTTAGGCTTCATTAACTAAACGCAGCATAGCCACTTTTAGTTTTTCTTCGACCATTTGATAGTCAGCAATTTCTTTGCCAATATAAATATAAGCAATTAAATAGGGAGTTACCGGCTGTTTATGGTATAAAATGTTCTTGTTTAGCCGGTAGGCTTCCAGCATTCGCCGGCGTATCAGATTCCGGTCAACCGCGCTTTTAAACCTCTTTTTAGGCACCACGAACATTGTTTGATGCAAGGAAATCTCCGACTGTGGGTTTGGGCAATATACTACTCTTAAAGGGTACTTATTGAAGGACAACCCCTCCTCAAATAGCTGGTCAATTAGTTTACGGCTCTTGAGCCTTTCAGATTTAGTATAAGTATTCAATATTCATTCCTTTACCTTAAAGGTAATATATATACAGGAATGAAATTATTTGGTATGAGTACGTTCGTCAGAAACGGAAAGCTTCTTGCGGCCTTTAGTTCTTCTTTTGCCCAGAATAGACCGGCCTGCAGCTGACTCCATACGAGACCGGAAACCGTGCTTGTTTTTTCTTTTTCGTTTAGAAGGCTGGAAAGTCCTTTTCATGATTACTTATAATTTTCTATGGCCGGCAAAGGTAATTAAAATTTGCAGAGCTTCAAAGGGAGGGATTTAAACTTTTTTAGATTCCCAGTGTCGCCCAATCGTCTAAACATTTTTTAAAGATAGTGCTGGATAGTATTGCCCAATTTTACTATCTACATCTGTAAGTTAAAAGATCGAAAATATAGAATGGAGTATTATATCTCTTTTGAAAACCCTCTTACTCATTTTATAAACATTCGACTAGTACTCACCGGTCTGACCTCGGACCTTACGGTTCTTGAGATTCCTCTTTGGCGACCAGGAAGATATGAGTTGGCCAACTATGCTAAGAATATCCAAAAAATAACTGTTGTCACACCCCGGGGCAAGCCGGTACCCTTTAAAAAAATTAGTACCTCAAGGTGGGAGGTAGCAACTAAAGATACTGAAACATTAGAAGTACATTATAACTATTACGCACACCAATTAGATGCTGGAGCTTCCTGGTTAGATGAAGATCAACTATATCTGAATTTCATCAACTGTATGGTCTATTACAAGGAACAAATGAACCGACCTTGTCAGGTACACCTCGATCTGCCTAACGGGTATCAGATTGGTTGTAGCCTACCAACAGATGACCATAGATCGCTAAAAGCAGAAAACTACTACCAGCTAGTAGATAGTCCAATGATTGCCAGCGATAAACTAGAGCATCTTAGTTATGAGGTGGCTGGTACCACCTTCCATCTTTGGGTAATGGGTGATAATAACTTGAACTGGCAATCCATTGTTCCCTCATTTGAGGCTTTTAGCCACTTGCAGTACGAAACGATGAAGGAATTTCCTTTTGACACCTATCACTTTCTATACCAGACACCCGTTGACAAAAAATATCATGGTGTCGAGCACGCATCATCGACAGTGATTGCTCTCGGGCCAGGAAGTGAAATGGACACGCAAAAGATGAAGGAAAGTCTCCTGGGCGTAAGCTCACATGAACTTTTCCACGCCTGGAATGTGATCGGTATTCGTCCGAAGGAAATGATGCCTTATGATTTTAGTAGAGAAAATTATTTTTCTACAGGGTTCGTAGCTGAAGGTGTCACCACCTACTATGGTGATCTCTTTTTAGTAAGAAGCGGTGTCTTTAATAGAAATCAATATTTCAAAGAGCTGGATACATTATGCAAACGCCACTTTGAGAACTACGGTCGATTCAATCACAGCTTGGTTCAGTCATCCTATGATTTATGGTTGGACGGTTACGATCCTGGGATACCGAATCGCAAAGTTTCTATTTATACCAAAGGCGCTTTGGTAGCATTAATTCTGGATCTGTTGATCAAAAGATGCACTGATCATCGCCAATCGCTAGATGATCTAATGAATTTACTTTGGAAAGAGTATGGCAAACCCGGCGTTGGCTACAGTTTGGAGGACTACAAATCCGCAGCAGAGAAAATAGCCGGTAGCTCCCTGGACAGCTACTTCAAAAAATGTATAAATGGTACAGATCCGTTGGAGGCGATCTTAGATGATCTATTGCCGGAAGTAGGATGTGGGTTGCAAGTAACACCCAATGATCAGAAAACCAAAAGCTTATTCGGATTTGCTACCATCAGCCGAAAGGGAGTTACAATAATTCAAAGCATCGCTCCGGATTCGCCAGCTGAGGCAGTCTTGAGTATTGATGATCAAATCTTAACCATCAATGGGTCCAAAGTAGATAAAGAAATTAACGCATTCATCCCTGAAAAAAGGATTGAAATTGACTTAATCCGTAATGGGAAACCGACAAAGGTTGTTACCGAGAGCAATCAAGAAAATTATTTTCCCCAGATTAGGATAAGGCAAAAACCGAAGGCCACTACCAAACAAAAAGAAAGGTTTGAGCAATGGCTGAAGTGCAACTGGTAGCCAAAAGGCCTGACAGGGTCATAGCCTGAAGGTTCACGGGCAGAAACCTCTCAGGTCCTTTGCCACTTGCTTAGTCAATCAACTATGAATTGATCGTCAGCAACCCCAGTATTCACCTCCAATGAGGTAACTTCCATATTTATGTTTTGAGGTCCGGAGCTCATGGCCATTTTGTGTGGAAACATTACCCCACTTACCGGTTTGTACTCATCAAATACAAATGATTGGGAAAATTCCCCTTGCGGTGTTTCAACGGTCTTTGATTCTTTAATCTTGAGGCCAGATGCTTTGTCGAAGTACTGTGTGGCTTTAGAACCAGTAGGTAAAGTTATTTCCACGACATAACAATCTTTACCTTCCACTTTCTCTAAGCCGGTTAGAGCAGCACTGACGCCCAGCTCGTCGTACTTCAGTTCTCCAAACAAATAAGAGGTAATGGCTGCCTCTTTAGCCTCCTTTTCCGGTATTGGCATGGCTTGACCCATTTGATAAGCTTTCATGTTGTTGCCGTCAAAAACCTGCTTCATTACTTCCATTCCTCCGGCGTTGATATCCATATAAACCTTATTGGGCACTTTTGAAATACTGGTAACTTTCATTTCCTGGCCCATCATAGACGCGGTAGAAACTGTAGTGAAATCAACAATTTTCATTAGCGCTTCCTTTCCGCCTAAAGCAGCTATGTATTGGTCGATTACCTTTTGGGCGGTCAGGTCAGCAGGCAGATCTGCCGCTGTAGATGGCGTATATGGCTCACCTTCAATGTCATAGTTTTGTACTTCACCAAAACGGGCTAATTTCTCAGCTACTTCAGAAGCTTTGCCGACAACTAATATATGCGCGTTCTCAGGCATGATATACTTGGTTGCCATCTCCTTAACATCGGCCACTGTTACTGCCTGAATGTTCTTTAAATAATTGGGATAGTAATCTTTTGGCAAACCATATCTATCGGTATTGATAGCAAAGTTGGCTATGGTCTGTGGGCTTTCCAAAGAGCGAGCAAAGCCTCCGGTTATGTAATTCTTAATAGACTGCAATTGCTTTTCAGATACGTCCTCAACTCTGATGCGATTGAGCTCATGCATGAACTGCACGATGGAGCTGTCGGTGACCTCATTTCGCACACTGGCGGCGGCATTGAAACTCCCTACCAATCGGTCATTAGATAATGATGACCTGGCCCCGTAGGTATAGGCGTGTTTCTCCCTTCAGTTCTGCATCCAGTTTGATGAAAAACCTCCACCCAAAATAGTGTTCATTACCCGAGCCTTGATCACATCCGGTTCCCCCGGTTTTAGAATTATCGGGTAAGTAATGTTTACTACCGATTGTACAGACTGCGGTCGATCGACCATGGCAACTGTAGTTTTAGCCGGGGCTTCAGGAGCCAGGTAATTGTGCTTAGGAACTTCCCCAGACTTCCATTCACCAAAGTATTTTTTAACTAACACCTCGGCCTCAGCCTTATTTATGTCTCCAACTATACCCATATAGGCGATGTTGGGCTTAAAGTATGTGTGATAGTACTTTTTGCAGTCCTCCAGGGTAATATTAGCCACTGTTTTTTCAGTGATCAATTCACCATAAGGATGGTCCTTTCCATACCGCAATACTCCACGTACGTTTTGAGCTATAGCATTGGCATCTTCTTTATTCGCTTGCAAGCCGGAAATAGTCTCTTTTTTAATCTTATCCAACTCCGACTGCGGGAAGGAAGGATTGAGTAACACATCCGACATCAGTTCCAATACCTTGTCTTGATGCTTGGTTAGCGAAGATCCAAAAACACCACCTGCTGAGCTGGACAATGAAGCACCAATAAAATCCACCTCCTCATCTAGCTCAGCCTTTGTCCGGCTTGTAGTACCTCGAGAGAGCAAATCTCCTGCTGTTGAAATATAACCTGCTTTGTCTCCCTCAAGGATTGGGTCGACATCCAGCAACAGACTGAAAGCTACCCTTGGTAATTTATGATTTTCAACCACAAATACTTTCATTCCATTTTCCAAAGTGAATGATTCGTATGTACCAAGCTGTATTTCAGGCGCAGGTCCTGGCAAGGGCGGTTTTGATCGATCTAGCACCCCATCACTAACGCTGACCATTGGCTCAGCTACAGGCGCTGTGTCTTCCTGAGCCTGCGTAGAATCCATTTTAGTGGTAGTTGCACAAGCAGTGAACAATACTGTGCAAGCGAGATATATAAACTTTTTCATGTTATCTGTCTTTTTTAATTTCTTGTCCTTCAGGTTGTTGCTTAGCAGATTTAGGCATGTAATACAATACTACCCTATTGTCATCGACAAAATATTTGTTAGCCGCTCTTTTGATATCCTCTTTGGTTACTTTCATATACCGTTCAATTTCGGTATTTACCAAATTGGCATCCCCAAAGTACATATGGTAATTGGCCAGGCTCTCAGCTATTCCAGCCACTCTTGAATTCTGAGAGATCAGATCATTCTCGATTTGGTTGCGGAGCTTTTGAAACTCAGTCTCAGAGATTAACTCCTCTC
>JBPCUG010000034.1:0-3424 GCA_051011275.1 Cyclobacteriaceae bacterium
TCCAAATCTATCAGACCAGGTCCCGAGAATGGGTGCACCAATGAGCTGAAAAAATGAATAGGTTGCTCCAAGAAAACCATAAATCAACTCATTGCCTCCAAACTTGATAACCAGGATTACCAGGAAAGGTAAGACAATACTGTATCCCATGGTGCCAATAAAATTGACCAGCAAAATGGGGAATAGTTGTGGCTTTGAGATTTGCTCTGGCTGAGAAACCAACTTTTCTTTATTGATATAAACTATAAGAACCCAAACGGTAAAGCCCTATCCGAAGTTCGGAGCTGACCAATATTTATACCTATCATAGGGTAAATGTGCTAGTCTTCGTATCTTCTAGCATTAATTATGAGATCATTCCTGTTGTTGTTCCTATTACTAGTTCCATTTAGGCTTTGTTATTCACAAACCGAGCCCCTAGCACTAAGCGTCCCTCTTTCTTCACAACATTTCGATCTTGTGCCCCTGTCAAACCAGGGTTTTATTATTCTGGAATTTCAAAAAGGGAATTCTCAACAATCCGCTACCTTACATTTGCAGTGTTTCGACACCTTATTACAAAAAGCGTGGCAGAGTAATCTAGCCCTTTCACCAAGAACAAGTCCAGTACTTACAAAAGTGTCGGACGATCACTACTATTTGATCACTTCCGACGCCTCCTCTCGTAGTATTGAGATCTTTGAGGTTGGGCTTAACAATGGACAGGCCAAGAAAACATCTCATCGCTTTTCATCTCCCTTTTTCATAAATGATATGGTAGCTTATAACCACCAGGTGTGGTTAAGCGGGACTATGCTAAATCAGGGGGCTCTTTTTTCCATATTGCTGCAGCCGGACCAGCAGCCTAAAATTATGCCTGTTGGATTTATTGAACCTGTAAAACAGGTTACGCAGCTGAGTTTTGATCTCACTAGTAAAACCATTAGCTACTTTTTGTATTCCTCTCTAAAAAAGCAAAAGGTGTATATATTTCGCCAAACAGATGTTTTGGGAAAAGTGCGTGCTGATTTAGTTATCAAAGGTGAGCCTAAACACCATTTAGGTCAACTTAAAAGTACGCTTTCAAATGGCAACCTATTTTTAGCTGGAACCTATTTCAAGCAACAAGGGGATCAACCACTTGGTATTTTTACCTCCCAGATTAGTCAAGGTCAGCTTGCACCAATTCAATTCTCACCATTCAAGGAGATTCTATTGCAAAAACTAAGTTATGAGGATCTGATCGATAGAGATCAGGAAAGCAGTTTCTCTAAGAAAGACTGGGGCCCCACTGTGATTGATTCTTGGGAGTTTGGTCCTGAAGGTTTGTTACTTGCATTGGAGATAGTAAATAAGGATTATCAAGTAAAAGGCACTTTGCAGCGGGAATTTGAGAAGCAGGAGATCATTGCTCGCATTGACCAAAATACGTACGGTCGCCGGGACATGGACCAAGCCGCGGCACAAGAGGGAGAAACACTTGATGACCGAATGAGTAATTATTCTGCTACAGACATCACACAATACAGATATCTCGATGCCATTGTGGGTCAAGCCCAGTTTAAAGGATACAATTATGATCGCACCGTGATGCTTACATTTGATGCAGAGCTGAATTTAAAATCTACGCAGTCAGTTAAAATGGGCAGTCATCGGGTCTACTTCGGGCGACCTGGCAATGTTAGGTGGCAAGGTAACAGCATATTATTGGGTTACCAGCAAGGAGAAAACTACCGCCAAGTTAGCTATGATCCGGAGACGCAATACTTTTCTCAACCCAAGGCCTATAGTACTTCCCAAAATGGAGTGGTGTTACCCTGGTATATGGGTAGATACCTAGTTGGTGAAATTGCGCAAGAAAAAGGGGAGAAGCAGCTAGAGTTGAAACGGTTGGAAGCACATTAAGCTATCGCTTTTTGATCAAGGATTGCAGAACAGGTTTGATCTGTTCCTGATAGGGAAGGGGAGGTTCTTTATATAGTTGACCTTTTTTGTCCACCACTAAATAATACGGGAGCACATTTCTAAAATACCTTTTTGTAACCTCCTCATTGAAACCCATGCCAATTCGACGATGTACAAGTTCGTCCTTATTTAGGCCTAAGTATTTTCTGCTTTCCTGCCAGTCCTCTTCGCTTTCATCAATAGAAATTAATAGTATTCTGGCTTTTTCTTTTCTTATCATTCTCTTGAAATACGGCAAAGGCTCTAATTCAATATGATTGATGTAGTCCCCTCTTGACCAAATTACCAGGTACAATGGAGTACCTTTGAAAGCGTCTAAGATTTCTTTAAATCGAGGTGTTTCCAGGATGGAGGTGCCTCCGCTTTCAATGGTATTAAAGGCCTTGAACTGTTGGTCTAATGACACTTTATTGGAAAGGTCAGCTATAATCTTGGCCTCAATTTCCGTTTCTTTCAAGATGGTGTAGTTGGCCCAGAAAGCCGAATCGTACTTGATCTTTAGAAGGTCATTTTTTTGTGGCTCCTTTCCTTTGAATCGCTCGATCTTACCCAATTCAGTATTGTTAGCTATCAACTCCACGTGGGATTTGTGCACTAGGGTGTCAATAATTTGGTCAGTTGAATCAAAGGCTGCGTGATAGACCCTAAGGTCACTGGTTACCCGATCCAGATAATATTTATTTTGGTATTCCTTGAAAGTCACAATTTTTCCGGTGGCTGAATAGATGCTGTCTGTTAGCAACCTCTTGTTTTTCACTTCCTCTATTTCAGCCCTGATGAAGGCCAGATCATTTTCGAGGATGAACAAAGTACCAGAATAAGTGATCTTGCCAGTTTGTTCTGGGCCTTGGTTAGGCTCAAATTGCACCCTGATCACTGGCTCTTGATCCAAATAGGTAGTATCGGAAATATAGAAATCATAATCACTTAATTCGGACTTGAGTGGATTATGGTAGTCAAACGAAGTGAAATCATTACTTAATAAATAATTGATAGATATCGAAGGATGGTACACTTTAGCACTTTCGGTAAAATCAAAACTTCTGCGGAGCTGAGTCACTTTGAAGGCTAACCTGTCATCAGGTACCGTCCGGTATTCAAAATTATTGCGAGGACTATAAATGTCTAGAGCCGCTTCTATCAATCTGACATAGTCGTCGTTTTCACTACAATAGTGTCGATAAAAAGTGTTGGCCAAATAGGGGTGGGCTACGTAATTCTTTGGAATCTTAGCCAGGGCTTTTTGCACCAGCAGTCTCGCTTGTTTAACCTCCTTTTTTTTTCTTTTCCCTCGTATAACTACTTCTGACAAACTGGTGGCTGTTGGCTCCAGATTGATTAGTTGATTGGCGGACAGATCCACCTGATCCAGGGTGAGCTGCTGTGAATTGTACCCAATAGAAGATAGGGAAATAGTGTGGTCTTGCCCCAACCACTTAGTGCCTATCTTCATTTCAAAATCGCCGTCAATATTAGTAGA
>JBPCUG010000035.1:0-2511 GCA_051011275.1 Cyclobacteriaceae bacterium
TTTTTCTTTCGGCCTAAATTATCAGCATCCCTATTTCACGGTTGGAATTTCCAGCAATCGAATGGCTTCCTTGGTTGATATAGGAAACAAAGCCCATTTGCTTTCTGGCTATTACTCGGCCTATGCCGCTGGACAATTGCCGGTTCGTGGGGGGATCGATCAGTTGGAGCCTACTTTCACTTATCGCAAGCTGTCGGAAGTGACTGATATTTGGAGTACTGGGCTCTATTATACTTACGACAACCTGATTTTAGCCGGAGTGGCTTACCAAAAAGGAGACTTACTAAGTTTTACTGCGGCTGTGAAGGTAGCGCGTAAATTCTGGATAGGCTACAGCTACGAGATGATCAACACAACTTATAAAGCCAATCTGGGTAGTACTTCTGAAGTAACGCTCCGCTATGATTTTAAGGAGAATAATTACCGGGACCGGTTTGGTAAATTACGGCCAAAAAGCAAACATGGTCATAATAGGATGAATAGAAAACAGACTTATAAAAAACAGCAGAGGAGGGTTAATAAGAGGTTAAGAAACTATAATCGCCTCTAAGAATTTTCCATCATTGATAACCATTTGACAAGTGATCCCAAGTGAGCACATCAAAGCAAATGGACTAAGTCGCTCAAAGCTCGTATTGTCGGTGCCGGGTACATAGGAATGTAAAAGGCAAAAAGAAAGGTGATTATCTTATCCAGGGCAAAGTGCTGGATATGAAACATTAAGCTGATACGGACATGCCTTCAAAAGAGAAGACAACTGTTATTTTCCTCAAGCCAATAATAAATCACTTACCTTAGCACTTTAAGGTTTACCTTTTTTTGGGGTTAATTTTTTTAAAGGTGCTTCCGGATAACAAACCACTTTATAATGATGCTGATCTACTTTCTATGTTGTGGAAAGACGACAGACGGGGCCTGGAGATACTCTTCAAAATGCACCTTGATGGGCTGGTTCGATTCGTTTACTTAATGGTGAAAAGGGAGGATTTAAGTAAAGATATCGTGCTGGAAGCCTACTTCAAGTTGTGGAAAATTAGACATAACCTTAGCAAGGACACATTGCTGAAGCCCTATCTATATAAAGCGGCCAAAAATTTGGCCCTTAACAAGATCAAAGCCGAGCAGCGACAACAATTGATCCAGGAAGCCCCTGACAACTTGCCATCACAAGAGCTTGGTATGGACCAGATAATGGAGGGCAAAGAACTCCAAGATAAAATATCTAGGGCTATTGCACTGCTCCCAGCAAAACGCCGCTTAATTTTTAATCTTAGCCGTTTTGAGGGTCTGACTTATATGGAGATTGCCGATTATTTGGACATCTCTATTAAAACGGTTGAGAACCAAATGAGTAAGGCCTTAAAAACCTTGCGGGAGTACCTGAAGCCCTACCTAAAGAATTAACAATCCCGATTTTCCAAACATGCTTTCAAGGTTATAAAAAATTAATGTTGCTGATTATCAGTCAGATACCAATTATGCCATAGTTAGAGTAGGGGTATTGATAGTTTTTGCTGTTTTAGGGGTGAATTAATGGCGAACATGGACCAAAACCCCCTGATATGGCATTTATGGGCTAAGAAGCTGTCTGGCGAGTTGAGCTTGGAAGAAGAAAAACTGCTTAAGCGGTTTGAAGCGAACCCAGAGCACCGGATCCTATTTGATCAGCTCAAGATCATTTGGACTGAAGCAAGGCCACCCCAACCTTTTCCGGAAATCGATAAGGAATTGGCTTGGCATAGACTCGAGGATCAATTGGATCGAGAAGAGGATACCAAAGAATTAGCTCCTTCATCAATTCCTCGATTAAATCCCGTTTTTGCGGCTATTAGCAACGTAAGATGGTTGGCAGCTGCTGGAGTAGTATGTTTGTTGGTCGTTATAGCTTTTCATTTCTCTTATTATTTTAAGCCTCAACAACAGATTGCTAAGAAAGAGATATTAAATCCAATCCCTAAACCAACCCTCAAGCCACAAGAATTACCCGCAATTCAAATATCGAGTGACTCCTTGGAGCTTTTAATCTTGCCCGATAAGAGCAGGGTATGGCTGAATAAAAACAGTCGCTTGTCATACGATACCTCATTTAACCGATCTGAGAGACAGGTTGCTTTGGTGGGGGAAGCCTTCTTTGAAGTCCGCCCGGATACGGCCAGACCATTTGTCATTTGGGCCAATGAAAGTAAGACAAGCGTATTGGGAACTTCCTTTAATTTAAGGGCCTATGACAATGAGGATCCAACCGTAACAGTGGTGACAGGTAAGGTGGGTTTTGCTAACGCTAATATTAGCCATACGAAAGTAGTTCTTACTCCGGGGGAAAAAGGCAGTTATAACAGGACTACGGATAAAATTTCTAAGAAGAGGAATGATAATTATCATTTCCTTGATTGGAAACACGCCTTGGTCTACAAACGGGAAATTGCCACACCCTCTTACTATATCAGGGGAACGTTCACTAAAAAGAAAAGCGTGATTAATCAAACCGAGATAGAAGGAAAGCTGCACAAT
>JBPCUG010000036.1:0-4230 GCA_051011275.1 Cyclobacteriaceae bacterium
ACATGAAGAGGAAGCTGACGATTATTCAGTAGTGTATTTGGCGCAGACCCCCTATCAATGCAACGGTGCCTATTCTTTTTTTCAAAAAATGTTAGAGGAACAAAAAGCCGGACAAGTCCCAAAATTCTTAAGCACTCATCCGGCCCCACAAGACAGGGTGAATGACATAAATAAAAAAGCTGAAGAATTAGGCTGCAGTGTGAAGCCACTGGATCCGCCTAGCTATTCCGATTTTAAAAAGAGCTTACCATAAACCAAAATATGAGAAATTCTGAAATCAACTTTAAAGTAACCCTAGACGAACAAAATATCCCTGAGAAAATTCACTGGGAAGCATCTGATCAAGGATCAAAGGAGCCGTCTGAAACAAAATCCATCAGCCTTTCCATATGGGATCACGAGGTGCAAAACACCATGCGTATCGACTTATGGACTAAGGAAATGCCAACTGACGAACTTAAGCGCTTTTATATAGATACAATTGGAGGGCTTTCGCAAAGCCTCCTTAACGCTACGGGAGATGAATTTATGGCCAATGAAATGAACAGCTTATGTGAGCGATTGGTGCAACATCTGAAGGAGGAGAACCAACAAAATAGCCCCTAGATTTATTCATTTACTTCTAATATTTGATTATTTTCGCCCATCCTTTCCAGCTTGCGAGTTCCTTCAATTGTGACCATAAGTACCGCAGATCAAGGGAATTATGTTCTTCAATTGAAACAAGTGCTTTTGTATAACTTGCAATAATGTGTAGCTTTAATACCGTAATAATGCCATTGTTGAAATTATTAAAGCCTTAATTATTATTCTAACAATTGAAACCAAAGTCAACATTATGAGAAAATTCTTTACCACGACATTACTCATTATAATGTCGGTTTCCGTATTTAGCGGATATCTGCTAGCTCAGGGCACCACTAGTGTTTCTGGAACGGTCACCGATGTTACTACCGGTGAAGCCTTAATTGGCGTGAATGTGATTGTGAAAGGTACCATCACTGGAACCATTACCGATATAGAAGGTAATTTCGATCTAGCGGTTAAGCAGGACCCTCCCCTTACCTTGCAAATATCCATGGTGGGATTTGGTACGGAGGAAGTGGAAGTAACTGAAGCCAGTACTAGCGGAGTAAGCGTCCAACTTTCAGAAGCCGTACTACTAGGGCAAGAGATTGTCATTTCCGCCTCAAGAGTTGAGGAAAGCATTTTGAAGTCACCGGTTACGGTAGAGAAAATGGACATCCTGGCTATCCAGCAAGCAGCGGCACCAAACTTTTTCGAACAAATTTCGCACATCAAAGGAGTACAAACTACCTCCAGTAGCTTGACTTTTAATGCTATTAACACCAGAGGATTTGCTACTATAGCTAATACAAGATTCGTTTCCTTAGTGGACGGAATGGATATATCTGCTCCACTCCTTAATTTTCCCACAGGTAACCTGGTTGGCATTTCGGAGCTTGATGCGGAAAGTGTCGAATTGGTGCCAGGAGCGGCCTCTGCATTGTACGGGCCGAATGCATTTAATGGGATCCTTTTCATGAATAGCAAGAGCCCCTTCGACTACCAAGGGTTCAGCGCACAAGTAAAAATTGGAGCTACTAATTCGGATGCAGGTGGATCGCATCCACTTTATAATGCATCTGTCAGATATGCTAAGTCATTTAATGACAAATTTGCTTTCAAAGTCAACTTCTCAATTTTAGATGCTACCGACTGGCTAGGGACTGACTTGACGGCGGATAGGGTTACGCCTGGCAACCAGCCTGGTGCTCCTAATTTTGATGGAATGAATTTATACGGTGACGAGTCGCCAATCATCTTCAATATTGCTGCAGCTACGGGCGACCCAACTTTTGCTCCACTGGGAAATATGGATTTAAGAAGAACCGGGCATACTGAAGAGGCCTTATTGGACAATAGAGATGCACAAAGCATCAAGGGTGATGTTGCACTACATTATAGGTTAAGCAACAAGGTAGAGGCCCTTTATAATTATCGCTATGGGGGTGGCTCATCGATCTATCAGGGATCGGCAAAATTCGTTCTCAGGAATTTCTCGCAGCAGTTTCATAAACTGGAATTAAAAGGCGACAACTTTTTCGTTCGCGCCTATCGGACCAATACCGATGACGGAGACTCCTACAACATGGATGCTTTGGGAGCATTTGTAAATGAACGCATCTCTCCTACCAGTGCGGAATGGGTACCTACTTATGTACAGACTTATTTGGGTGCTCTGCAAGGATATGTACCCGGTGTACCTGGTGGTGATTCCGATGCCGCTCATGCAGCTGCCCGTGCTAGTGCCGATGCCAGCCGCAATGCTCTTTCTCCTAGTGCGCTTCAGCAGATCATTGAGGATACCCGGAATGGGGACCTTCAGTTAGATCCAAATGGAGGAGCCGGTTTTATTGAGGGATCGCGGCTTATGCATGGAGAATTTAACTACAACTTTAAAAATCAAATCGACTGGGCCGAGATCCAGGTTGGTGGAAATGTACGCCGATATAGCATCTTCTCCGGAGGAACTATATTTGATGAAGTACAAAATAGCGACGGAAGTTTTGATCGCGTATTGATCGATGAGTGGGGTGCTTATACACAAATAAGCAAAAACATTCAAGACAAATTAAAACTGGCGGCCTCGCTTCGTTTTGACAAGAATGAAAACTTTGACGGTCAATTTAATCCCAGATTCTCCGCTGTCTATTCAATCAATGAAGAGAACAGCATTAGGGCCAGTTTTCAAACCGGCTTTCGAAATCCAGACAGCCAATCACAATTCATTTGGTTCCCCACTGGAGCAGGAATCCTAGTGGGTAGTACCGAAGCCAATGCCGGCAGGTACAATATCCATAATGGTGGAGCCTGGACTGCAGGGTCCGTGGCAGCGTTCTTCGGGTCAGGTGGCAGCTTCGACCAAAGCACAGGTGATCCGATTGGAGGAGATGCCTCGGTGCTGCAAACATCCAATTTTGATTTTGTTTCTCCCGAAAAGCTTTCAGCCATTGAAATTGGTTATAAAGGTGTGATCGGCGGAAAACTCCTGGTGGATTTCAACTACTATCACAATAGTTATGAAGACTTTATCGCTCAACAAACTGTTTTCAATAAAGTTCCTGTCATGCGCAGAGGCAATGTAGTCACCGGTACTGATGGAAGTGCCATAACCCGCTTCAGGCCATACATCAATTCTACGGAAACAGTTAGTTCAGATGGTATAGGTTTGGGTTTAACCTGGAATATGGGACAAGGATACACATTTGGAGGTAGCTATAATTGGGCTGACTTCAGTTTGGACGCTGCGGAAAGTAGCGAATTTGAAGCTGGATTTAATACACCAAATCACAGGTTCAACCTATCCTTAGGTAATCGTAATATAGGCGAGAATATTGGTTTCAATGTTTCGTTCAGATGGCAAGATGAATTCTTGTGGCAATCGGCATTTGGTGAAGGCAATATCCCTGATTATGGGGTGTTTGACTTTCAGCTAAATTATAAATGGGAAGAGATCAAATCTGTAATTAAGATTGGAGGCACTAACCTGTTAGGGGGCGATTATCGCTCAAACATCGGTGGTGGCTTTGTAGGTTCCCAGTACTATGTTTCAGTAACATTTGATCAATTCCTTAATTAAAGAAAAATTACGATAGCCATGAGAAAATTAAATTATATATACTTCTTACTTTTTACAGGGTTGGTGTTTTGGTCTTGTGAGCAGGTTCTTAATGATGTCGAGCCAGATCCTAATTTCACCCCCGTTGACGTTGGAGGACCGTTGAGCGCAGGCAGTGCTGATTTCACCAAGTTTATTTCTATTGGTAATTCTCTTACTGCAGGTTTTCAAGCTGGTGCACTGTTCGACGATGGGCAAGCTAATTCAATGCCGCTTATACTCAGCATGCAATTTGCTCAAGTGGGTGGTGGTGATTTTGTGCAGCCTGATATTAATTCGGAAAACGGTTACAACAGTACCTTTTCAGACCCTACGATGGGAATTTTCGCAGGTCGCTTGCTCTTAGCTGGAAGCCCACCGGCTCCAACACCAACTGCGGGGGATCCAAGTTCGCTACCAAGTCCTTTAAATCCGAATTTTCCTTATATGGGTGATCCAATAAACAATTTCGGCGTGCCTGGTATTTTGTTGGGCCAGGCTTTGATACCTCAGACTGGGGATTGGACCTTGTTCGGAACAGACCCTAGGGTAAACCCATTTTACGCTCG
>JBPCUG010000037.1:0-3009 GCA_051011275.1 Cyclobacteriaceae bacterium
GTGGGTGAGGGATTAGGCCTTACTTATATGGATAGTGACCGAAACAGTTCGCACTATGTCGATGTAGGCGGTAAACCGACACTGCGCACAGATCTGGAAGTTGATGGTTTTGTGGTGCTTGGGGTAGATGATTTTGGTACTGAGTACAATCGGTATAAGAAGTTTTTACCAACCGATTTTAATAAAGGCACTCTGGTTACAGATAAGACCGGTAGGCATCTGACTAAAGGTGACCATGAGTTTGGGACCTATCCTACAACTAATGAATTAGGCGAAACAGTTTATCCCGGATTTTTTCGCGACTTGGAAGCTTCCTTGAGAGGCTTTGCCGCAACAGTTGCTCATCGAAAATCGATATTTCATCGAGACGCCAAAGCTTTAAAATATGCCACCCCAACTGCTGACCAAGAAGCCTACTGGATTTACGTTTACTACCAAGGGGAGGGTCGAGCAAAGAGATATTTAAAATCTAATGGAGGATTCGACTACACCAAAAAACCTCCTTCATTAATGGGGCAAGTCCGGCAGCTGGCCATGGAGCGATTGGCTACCTGGAGATATATGCAGGCCTTGAAGCTCTTTTCGAAATAGGAATGAACTATAGCAGGGTTAAGTTAACTACCTGGGTAATCCTTGCGAACCTATTGGTCCCTTCTTGCAGGCAACAACCGTATTCCCAGAGCCTTAGTGGGTTCGAAATTGAGCAGCAGCTAATTACCGCATATGATGAGATGATAGCTGCCGATCCGGCTGTGCGTTATGATAGTTTGGCACCTAATTTCAGGCAAGCGGTAATCAAGGCCCTATCAAAAAATGAGCTCTTTGAATATCCATTCGACAGCCTGGCAACAAGATTGAAAATGATCCGATCTTTAGATGGCAAATTGAGGGTCTTTAGCTGGGATGAAAAAACCGGTGGCTCACGGCATGACTTTTCCGCTATTGCACAATACCTGAGTCAAAAAGACGAAGTAGTTTCCCGGTCAATTAACAATTTTCGTACTACAGGCGAAAAGGAATATACCGAGGCCGGATATTATGAAATCCATATACTGGGTGCCAAAGCAGATACAAAGTATTTGCTCCTAGGTTGGGGTACCTTTGGAGCTGGACATCAGCACTATGTGGCTCGGGCATTGGAATACCAAGAGGGCTACTTGGTCGACTGCGATCAATGTTTTGAGGGAAAGGATTTTTGGCCGATCGTGTTGAGCAGAAGGGACAAGGCAGATCTTTCATTTAATCCGCAAGCAGGTACCATTAAGCACAAGCAGTTTCGAGAAGATGAGGAAACCGGATTTTATGCTCCAACAGGAAAGGTAGTGGAGTTAAAATGGGATGGAACAGCATTCCAAAAGAGTCTCAAGTAGCAACAAAAAAGGCGAGCTTGACTCGCCTTTGGGTTGTTGAGAACTCAAACCTCCCATAAGGTGACTTGAACTCCTTCTAACCAGGGGTTGGATCCCATAGCGTTCCCTCTATAAAATCCATAATTAAGTTAGAAAATCTAAAGCAAATTTAAAAAGTATTGGATGGCTATTTTTTGATCATTGTCAGTAAATGTACAACTTAGCTTATAGGGTCATCGTTTAATCATTTATTGTCTGATAAATGGATAGAAAAAACTTCATAAGAAAAACATTGCTGGGTACGCTTGGTACAACTGAAGTAGTAAGCGGCTTGTCCTGTAAAGGCGACAAGACCGCACCGGGAGAAACTAATACAGAACACTGCGGTGCCACAGATTCGGCTACTGCCGGTCCATTTTATTTGAGAAATACAGCTGAAGCGGTAAACTTAAATTCCCAAAATTTACCTGGTACTCCAATGAAAGTAATGGGTACAGTTTATGACCACGAAACGGCAACTCCCATACCCAACGGTAAAATAGAGATTTGGCACGCCGATGATCAAGGCATTTTTCATCCCACAGGAAGTGGGAATGTAAGTGATTATGAGCCTAATGAGGTCACCTTACGGGGCTATGTGATTACCAATGAAGAGGGGGACTATCAATTCAATAGTATAAAACCCGGCTTGTATACAGGACGCCGCAGACATATCCACTACCGAATAGTGGCTTCTGATTATAAAGCGCTTACTACCCAAAGTTACTGGAAGGGATCCAATCGTATTAAAATTGATCGAACCGATACTAATACCGAAGAATGCCGCTATGTCGATTTTCAGGACGATGGATCAGGAGGGATCGCGGGAACATTTGACATATACCTGCAAAAGGCCTGAGCAGACACCTCACTAATATGAATTGCTGGTCCATTATTCTTTTTTTTCTCTCGATTGTCTGCACGAACATGGATTGTAACGGACAATCTCCAGGGGCGCAGGATTCGAGTCATGTTGTTCTACTTAGTGTGGCCAGGGAAGTCATCCAGGCAACACCCAACTGCGCCTTGATCACATTAGATGGAGAAGGAAGAGCGCGCGTTCGAGCCATGGACGCTTTTTTACCCGATGAAAATTGGGTGGTTTGGTTGGCAACTCGACCAAAAAGTAGAAAGGTGGCTCAGATTAACGAAGATCCTCGGGTAACCCTATATTATTTTGATCATACTAACCCCGGCTATGTGATGATTTATGGACAGGCCGAATTAGTGGAGAATGCCCAGCAGAAAAACGAGCATTGGAAGGAAGGCTGGGAGGAATTTTACCCCAATCCAAAGGAAGATCTTTTATTGATAAAAGTGACTCCACAGTGGATGGAAGTGCTCAGCACAAAACACCAGATTTTAGGAGATTCTGTTACCTGGCAACCGAAAAGTGTCCAATTTGAGTAAATTATCCATAAAACAACCCTTTCGGATGCTCATCTTTTTTTATAATTACCTATAATATAACTTATAAAATACCTAGGTTTACACCAAATTAATATAACACATAACATGAATAACGGAACAGTAAAATTTTTTAATGACTCCAAAGGATTTGGATTTATTAAAGACGCCGAATCTGAGAAAGAGTATTTCGTACACGTTTCTGGACTCGTAG
>JBPCUG010000038.1:0-5753 GCA_051011275.1 Cyclobacteriaceae bacterium
GATAGATTCACCACACCAGCTGACTTCGAGCATGTTACTCAGTATTTGTATCGAAACCCATCTCTTGGTAATTATCATTTCGTAGAAAATAATATTTGCCCTGAAGCAGAGGGACTTAAACTTGCGATCGATAACCAAAAAGACTTTATCTTTGCCGAAGCAATTATAGATAAAATGCAGAAAGATCATACCGAGTACGGGTTGAAAGAAATTCACATAATAGCAAATCGAGTTAAGAATGAGTTTCTGGAAAGGTAAAGTTGGCCCCATACTAATCGCGGAAATAGGTGGCAATCATGAGGGGGATTTTGAATACGCAGTTGAACTTACCCGGCTGGCCATTGAGGCGGATGTAGACTATATAAAATTTCAGATCTACACTGGAGACACCCTGGTTAATAAGTTGGAAAGCCCAACCAGGAATGAACATTTCAAAAAGTTTGAACTAACCCGAGAACAACACCTGACCTTGGCCCAAATGTGTCATGAAAGGAATATCGGGTATTTAGCCTCAATATGGAATACCGCCGATCTTGATTGGATTGACCAGCATATGAATTTCTACAAAATTGGCTCTGGTGATCTTACCGCTTACCCCGTTTTAAAAGCCATTGCATCCAAAAACAAACCTATAGTTCTTTCTACCGGCTTAGCAGAAAAATCAGAGGTAATAGACACGATTGAATACCTACAGTCTATCAATCCTATGTACGCTGACAAGAATAATTTGGCGCTTTTACAGTGTACTGCAATGTATCCCATACCTAATTCCGATGCCAACTTGTTAGTGATACAAGATCTAAAGCAAGCAACCGGACTTACAGTTGGCTACTCCGATCACACTGTTGGTAGCCAAGCGCTAGAGGCAGCTGTAACCCTGGGCGCAGAGATTTTAGAATTTCACTTTACCGATACCAGAGAAAATAAGAGCTTCAGAGACCATCAGGTCTCTCTCACCAAGGATGAAGTAATACTGTTGAAGGAAAAGATTCTTCTCATCCAAGACCTGCTTGGGTCCCCACAAAAGCAATCGCTGAAAATTGAAGCGCAACATCTGGTATCATTTAGAAGGGCTATCTTTCTCAATCGTGACTTGGGAAAAAATGAAATTATAAAAGAAACGGACCTAACATTTTTAAGACCCAATCATGGTATTGACGCGCGCGAAGTAAAACGACTAATAGGGAAAAGAGCAAAAACCAAAATAAAAAAACTACAAAAACTTGATTGGAGTCTATTTACATAATTTTCTATGAAGTGGTATAAAAAAGAGCCGCTGGCAACAGTTGGTGGTCAGTCTAAATGGATCAGGGTAGCAGATGATAGAGAACAGGAGTTCGTAGTTGAGAACTACTTGGGAAAAAAAACCGATCTCTTAGGTCTTAAAAAAAACGTTGTACAAAATCTGACCGATCAATTGGCTCACTTTAAGGAGACCAGAACCAGTATCTATCATCAAGACGACATGGATCTGGTTGATAGCTGCTGCATTTGTGGTTTCTCTTCTGATAATGCCAGTCTCCAGGTATCCATTTACGGTGCTGATTATGTGCAGTGTCAGAATTGTACGCATGTTTATGTGAAAAAACGACCCTCCAAAGCGGCCATTGAGGGCTTCTATTTGAGTGATATTACCTATGCTGCCACATATACGGATAAAAAAGCCGCAGAATCGCGATTAAACGCAATAGCCGTCCCTTGGAGAGATTGGTTGATTGAAGTATATGGTAAACTTTATGGTAAAAAGCCAACTACAATATTAGATGTAGGTTCCGGGGCGGGACATTTTGTTGAAGCTTGCCGCAGAGTAGGCCTGAAAGCTGAGGGAATTGAATTAAGTGAATCTAGTCGCGCTTTTTCCAAGGAGGTCTGGGGAATAGAGCTGGATGGAGGTGATTTTTTAGAGGTCGGAGAAAAGTACTCCGGATATGACGTCGTGACTTTTTGGGGACTGCTGGAGCATACCCCTAATCCGGCTCAGATCCTATCGCAAGCTTATTCAATTGTTAAAGAGAGTACTAATGGTGGAATGGTAATATCCAAGCTCCCCCGATGGAACTCGCTTAGTTCAGCTATCCAATCCATTTGCAGCAGCACGGTTATTCGACACTTGGACCCGATGGGTCATATTATGTGTTTTACAGATCAATCTGCTGCTGAGTTATATTATAGCTGTAAGTTTGCACCCAAAGCCGCCTGGTATTATGGAATGGATGTCTATGAACTGTTTATGCAAATGGGAAACAATATGTCGGATTATAATGTACTAACCGGAACAAGTAATATACAGCTAGAACTTCAACAGAAAATCGACGATATTAAGTTTTCCGACGGTCTTACATTGGTTGGAACTCCCATGGACTTTTAGAAAACAGCTAGCACGATGGCGGTATCACCCCTCATATCAGTTTATATAACCAACCATAATTATGGAGAATATCTGGAGCAGGCAATTGGTAGTGTCCTGGATCAAACAATGGATAATTTCGAGCTCATCATCATCGATGACGGCTCCACCGACAATTCCCATGAGATTTTAGAAAAATATCATCAGCACCCCAAGATCAGCCTTATCTTTCAGAAAAATAAAGGCTTAAATGTTACTAATAACATTGCATTGAGGTCAGCTCAAGGAAAGTACATTATGCGTTTGGATGCGGATGACTATTTGGACCATAACGCTCTTCTAGTCCTTAGCAACGCATTGGAGCAAGACCATGAGCTTGGCTTAGTGTTTCCTGACTATTATTTGGTTGACGGAGAGGGAAATGTCCTTAACCTTGAAAGAAGGCACTCATTTGCCAAAGAGGTTTCGTTGTTAGATCAACCTGCGCATGGCGCCTGTACGATGATTAGAAGAAAGTTCCTGTTGCATTTAAGAGGATACAGTGAGCATTACTCCTGCCAGGATGGCTATGAGTTGTGGATTAAATTTGCTAGTACTTATAAGGTGACTAATGTTAATACACCACTTTTCTACTACCGGCAACATCAGAGCAATCTCACCTCTAACGAATCACAAATACTCGAGACCCGCAAGCAGATCAAACAGGATTATGCAAGCGAAAAACTTCAACCGCTCAAGAGTGTAGCTATTATTCCAGTAAGAAGAGGAAAAACCAATAGGTACGATTTAGTCTTTGAAAAAATTTCAGGGAAATTCCTGATCGATTGGAAAATAGAAACTGCTTTACAGGCCAAAAGCTTGGATCAAATAGTTATAACTTCTCCAGATGAAACAGTGAGAAGTCATATAGGCACTCAATATGGAAGCAATCCAAGAGTGCTTTTTGTAGAGAGACCACCTGAATTGACACAACTAAATATAGGACTTAGCGAAACTATCAATGTCGTGTTGGAGGTCAATGAGGTAAAAGAGCTAACTCCCGATTTAATATTGGTTTTGGCAATGGAGTTTCCATTTTTAAGCGCTGGCAGCATCGATGAAGCAGTAAACACTTTAGGCATTTTCGAACCGGATTCATTGATCAGTGTACGCCCTGACACCAGCATGTTTTTCCAACATCAAGGATCTGGTATGAGCCCAATACTCAACCAAGAAAAATTCACTCGTCTGGAAAGAGAAGCTTTGTACAAATTTACCGGGGGAATCATTGCCTGCCGTACTGCATATTTCAAGAAGCACCAAAAGCTGATTGGAGGAAATGTTGGACACATTGTGGTAAATCAAAAAGGTGCACATGGTATCTATACAAGTTTTGACTTGAAGCTAGCGGAATATATGTCCAATATACTTGATTAGTAAAAATGGCAGGAAAAATCAAACTTTTTCTTTCAGATA
This sequence comes from Cyclobacteriaceae bacterium, assembly GCA_051011275.1. Classification (GTDB taxonomy): domain Bacteria; phylum Bacteroidota; class Bacteroidia; order Cytophagales; family Cyclobacteriaceae; genus JBPCUG01. The sequence goes on from JBPCUG010000038.1 coordinate 3,803, forward strand.
TAGATGGTGTCCTAACCGATGGAGGCATGTACTACACGGAACAAGGTGATGAGCTTAAAAGGTTTTGTGTATATGATGGCATGGGCCTGCAATTACTACAGCAAAAGGGTATAAAGGTAGGCCTGATCACTGCGGAAGACAGAATGCTCAACCAAAGAAGATATAAGAAACTAAAGTTAGACTACTTGTTTCAGGGAGCAAAAGATAAACTGGCGATAGTGGAGAACCTCTGCAACGAACTATCAATATCGCTTGAGGAGGTGGCCTATATAGGCGACGATGTCAATGATATTTCATTACTCGGTGCAGTTGGATTGAAGGCTAGTCCACCGAATGCCATGGATGAAGTCAAACAACTTACCGGTATTATTAAGTTAAAAAAGCCGGGGGGGCAAGGAGCTGTTAGGGAGTTTATCGAACTAATTATTTCTAAAAACTTGTATTCTCATTTCTAATCCGACCCGAATTTGGGTATCGTTAAAAGACAATCTATCAAATCCGCCGTCTACGTTTATCTGGGCGTAGGATTGGGTTATTTGACTAGAGCAAAACTATTTCCAGAGTACCTAACTGAAGCAGAGATTGGAGTGCTAGCACTGCTGGTAACGTACGCTTCTATTTTTGCTCAGATCGCCACGTTGGGTTTTAACCAGGCGGTGATAAAACACTTTCCCATTTTCCGACACGAAGAAAAGAAGCACCATGGATTCCTTTCTATTCAACTTGCTCTGGCATTAGTTGGATTCTTGATCATCTGGATAGCCTTCCCCGTACTGGAAGTGCTTATTTTGGATTTCAGGCCTTCTCCTATTTTAGAGGAATACTTCCACCTTACGTTGATCCTAACTTTTGTAATTCTTTTATTCAATGTTGTTGATACATATAATGTCGTATTATTTAACTCTACAACCGGTATATTCTTAAGAGAATTTGCTTTAAAGGTTCTGATGCTGGTGGCGTTTATTCCTCTGATCTATGCAAAAATAAATTTTGATCGATATGCAGTTTATTACGTCTGCGGTTATGCCTTAATTGCTTTTCTCCTGATCATGTATACGCTAGCTTCAGGGCAGCTACATTTAAAACCAAATTTTCAATTATTTGATAGAGATTTGGTAAGGAAAATGGTGAGCATCAGCCTTTTTGGATTGATTATGGGGTTTGGAAATATTGCCATCATCAGTATTGACAACATAATGATCAATTGGTATTTCGATGAAGCAGCGACCGGAATCTATGCTACTAATTTTTTGTTTGCAATTCTAGTTCTTATGCCTTCGCGAGGTGTGAATAGGATTGCTCCCGCTGTTATTTCAGATGCGTTCAATGACAACAGACTTCAAGATATTAAAGAGCTACAGTCAAAGAGCAGCTTGAATCAACTAATTGTCAGTTTATTTATTTTTATGGGCTTAGCGATCAATATGGAGAATATTTACCAAATCTTGCCCGCTTCATATAGGGCAGGATATTGGGTAATCTTATTTATTGGCTTGGCGAACATCATCAAAATGGGGGGGGGTGTAAGTACCGCGGTTATAGGGTTTTCAGATCACTATAAGTTCAACACTTATTTTATGGCACTACTGCTGGGTCTGTTGATTATGACAAATATTTTATTCATTCCCATCTATGGTATTATGGGAGCGGCCTTGGCTTCACTTGTTTCGGTGACCATATTTGAAGCAGTAAAGTTTATGTTCCTAAAGTTCAAATATGGCATTCAACCATATAGCTTGCGTCATTTGAAAGCTATAATGGTCGCGGTCACAGCTGGTGGAATAGTGTATTTTATTCCCGTTATCAACCCGTTTTTGATCGATATACTTGTACGAGGAGCGGTTTTTTCTCTGCTCTTTATCCCCGCTATTTATTATTTATACATTTCGGAGGATATTAATAAAATCATTGATAATTTAGCTGGCTTTTTAAAGGGTAAGAACTAAACTTT
>JBPCUG010000039.1:0-11066 GCA_051011275.1 Cyclobacteriaceae bacterium
CAGGTGATGTTCATTATGAAATTGCCTATACATACCAGGCGCTAAGTAGATTCAAAATAGCTTTGGAGCATGCTAAGAACGCCGTATCGATCGCGGAGAATGCAGATGCCAATGAAAGTTTGGTTCGTGGCTATAAGATCCTCTCGGACATTCACCTGGCTCGTGGTGATGATCGCAACGCTTTGAAGTTCTACAAGAAATATGCGGGTATGATGAATCAGCTATACACCGCTCAGATCCGTCAAAGGCAAGAGAATCTTGAAAATCAACTTGAGATAGAGAAAAAGGAAAAGGAACTGAAATTGTTGATGATCGATAAAGAGATGAAGGATCTGGCCCTGAAAGAACTACAGGCAACTACGGCTAAGAAAGAAACAGATATTACACTTTTAAAAAGGGAAAAACAATTGCAGGAGGTTTCTTTGGAGATCAAGGCAGCGGAAAGCGAAAAGGCGCAGCAAGCGCTGCTACTTTCTAAGCAACAGTTTGAGGCTGAGAAGAAGGACAAAGAGATTGAACTCCTCCAAAAAAATAAGTCAATCCAATTGCTGGCTTTGAATAAAAAAGAATTGGAGGAAAAGGAAAAGCAAAAGACCATTGCTCTCTTGAATGAGCGAAAGGCATTGCAGGAGGCTGAACTGTCGCGCTCTAAAGCAATGCGGTCTTTCTTTGTTGGTCTATCATTACTTTTCGCAGTAATACTTTTTCTCATCTATCGCGGGTATCGGGAAAAACAAAAGGCTAATAGAAGCCTTGCTGGTCGAAATATTGAGATCCAAAAACAACGAGATCGCCTTGAAGAAGCATTGGCAGAGCTAAAAGCAGCGCAATCACAAATCGTACAGTCAGAAAAGATGGCCTCCTTAGGTGAACTCACCGCAGGGATCGCTCATGAGATAAATAATCCTATCAACTTTGTGTATGCCGGGGTGGATGGCCTAAGGGCATCTTTGGAAGGATTACTAAAAGTACTGGACAAGTACACTGAGATAGACCGCACTGGAAGCATTGGAGAAATTAGAAAGGTTTTGTCAGAGGTTGAGGATATCAAAAGGCAACTTTATTATGACGAAACCAAAGACAGTGTATTCAGTGTCGTAAGAGCAATAAAAGAGGGAGCATCACGCACTGCTGAAATTGTCAAAGGCCTTAGATCCTTTACCCGTTTAGATGAAACTGAGCTTAAAGGAGCCAATATTCATGATGGGCTGGATAACACCCTTATACTTCTGAATCCCAAAATAGATAAATCCCTAATCAAAGTGGTAAAAAAATACGATCCGGCCATCCCGGAAATCGAATGCTTTCCAAGCCAGCTGAATCAGGTGTTTATGAATATATTGAGCAATGCCACCGAGGCTATCGAAGGGAAAGGTATCATATATATTAACACGTACAATAGGCTTGATACGGTTGAGGTTGTGATCAGAGATACAGGTCCTGGAATGACCGAGGAAGTAAAGTCAAAAATATTTCAGCCATTCTTCACAACTAAAAACCCTGGTGAGGGAACCGGCCTTGGCTTATCCATCACCTTTGGTATCATAGATAAGCACCAGGGCAGCATTGAGGTCGACTCCTATCCCGGGGAAGGTACCTCCTTCAAAATCACCCTACATAAATCCATAGCGCCAGTACCAGTTACAACCGAAGTTTAGTTATCATACAACTGTGCGTTTTCGTACGAAACTGTCCTAAAATCGTACAAAGCTCGCATTAAGCGCGAATATAAACTATTGATAACCAAATTGATAGTGCTTGGCATGCCTGTTGAAACAGTGTACAGCATCCTAACTATGTAAATTATTTTCTCTCATGAAAAAATGTGTATTCGCAAGCCCCTTGGTTGTGGTTTTATTGTCTTTAATTATAGTGATTTGTCCCAAGGTAACGGCACAAGAAAAATTAGATCTGACCACCTGTATAAAGATAGCTTTAGAAAACAATCTGGAGGTAAAGCGGGTGCTAAACCAGGCGTCGGCAGCAGCTATAAATGAAAAGCAAAGTAAACTGGAATATCTACCTGGGGTAAATGCAAATATCAATTATGATATTCGAAGAGGGTTGACCAATGACCCTACCACCTTTACCCCGGTTACAGCCACAACTCGAAGCTCAAGGCCTTCACTCTCCTTGGACATGGATATATTCAATGGGATGAAGATCCGCAACTCAGTAAATAGAAATGGATTGCTGAGAAAAGCAGCTGAAACTGATGTGATCCAAACTAGGGATCAGATTGAAATACTAGTCACTCAATCCTATCTATTGGTAATTAGCGATGTAGAAAATATTAAAATATCAAAGCAGCGATTGGGTCTCTTGCAAGAGCAATTGAACAGAGCAGAAAAAAGGGTGGATGCAGGAGTGTCCAACATGGAGCAGGTTTATAACCTCAAATCGGAAATTGCCTCTGAAAACCTTCAGGCGGTGCAATTAGAGAACCAGTATAAAAGTGACAGACTAGCATTGTTACAGGCCTTGCTTCTAGACCCCTCGGGTGATTACCTCATTGAAACCCCTAAGGTGGATCAAGCGGATCTGGACCTTCCTATTGAACCGTACGAACAAATAGAGGAGGAAGTAGTCGGTTATTCACCAGCACTGAGAAGTGCGGAATATCAGGTTACAGCTAGCCAGCGAGCACTAGATATTACCCAGGCCGACCGCTTACCCAGATTAACTCTAGGCGCTGCATACGGATCTACGTACTCTTCAAATAATAAGACTGATTCTTACTTTGATCAACTCAGCCTTAATGAGCAGAAATTCCTGGGGCTAAACTTGAGCATTCCGATTTTCGACCGGAACCGGGTAAACAACAATATACATTTGGCTAAAATTGATATTGCAAATTCTGAGTTAACATTAGACCAAGCCGAGATCGATCTACGCAACCAACTGCAAAGAGCTTATTTGGATTTGGTAGCTGCTCACAGTACTTATGTGTCAGCTAGAGAAAACCTAGCTGCCTTTGAGCAGTCATTTAAATTTGCTCAGTCGAGTTATGAGGCAGGTAGATCAGACTTTTATACCTATTTGGAAAGTTTAAATAACAAAAACCGAGGTGAAATTGAATTAATAAATTCAAAATACAGCTATCAATTCAGAAAGAAGATATTGGATATTTACCGGGGTATTTAGCTAGTCAAGCTATTCTTCAAACTTCTTCAGGTGCAGGTTCGATCCGTCAAAAACGGCGTAGGTAAAATGATTCACCCATTCGCCTAAATTGATATACTGACAGTTTTCACTAATATTTATTTGGGTTGGTTGATGGTTATGCCCAAAAATGTAATAGTCGTTATGTTGCGTGCTTTCTAGATCCTTGCAATAGGCTAGCAGTCTGTCTTCCTCCGGCGGTATATTGCCTTCGCCTTTCCTATTGATGCGACTATTCCTAGACCACAGGTGGGCCAAATCCATACCCAGGTTAGGATGTAGCCATCTGAAGGCCCATTGGCAAAAGGGATTGGCAAAGATCTGTTTCAATAATTTGTAGGAACGATCTCCTTTGCCTAACCCATCTCCATGACCAATTAGGAAATGTCTATCATTGATTACCATTGACTGCGGCTTACGATGTACCGGAATATTTAATTCGGTAGGAAAGAAATCAAACATCCACATATCGTGATTCCCGGTAAAGAAAATTACTGGTATTCCTTGATCGGTAAAGTTGGCTAATTTGCCGAGAAACCGGGTGAATCCTTTAGGGACTACATGTTTGTACTCAAACCAAAAATCAAAGATATCGCCCAACAAGAATAGTGCTGCTGCCTTTGGCTGGATTTGGTTGAGCCAACTTACTATTTTTTTTTCTCGGATCAGACTGCCTTTTGCCGACGGTACCCCAAGGTGAAAGTCCGAAGCAAAGAAAATCTTTTTGCCTGGTTCCAACCGAGAAAAATCTTTGAACATAAAAGTCTAAATAAAAAAGACCAGGTGATTCACCTGATCTGAAAAATACATTTATTGAGCGGGCTAGCCAATTTTATCCGGATTTTCTTTTTCCGAGGTTGCTGTCGGAGTTTCAGGGTCTGGCTTTACTTCCTCCTCCTTTTCTGATTCGGAAGTTTTCTTATCCTCTTTTGCTTTATCTTGACCGTTGGTAAAAGCCTGGTAGGTGGTTTGTTTTTCAAACGGTCTTTTTCCTATTAGTCGCTCCAAATCATTTTGGAAAATGATCTCCTTCTCTAACAACTCCTTGGCAATGATCTCCAATTTTTCTCTTTTTTCCTTTAACAATTTCTTAGTACGCTCAAATGCATCTGAGATGATCTTCCTTACCTCTTCATCGATCGTTTGAGCGGTAGCTTCTGAGTACGGTTTGTTGAATGAGTACTCAGATTGTTTGGAGTCATAAAACGAAACATTACCGATCTTATCATTCATACCGTAAACGGTAACAATACTGTAGGCCATCTTCGTTACTCGTTCCAAGTCGCTAAGTGCACCGGTAGATATTTTGTCAAAGATAATTTCTTCAGCAGCCCTGCCCCCGAGAGTCATGCACATTTCATCAAATAGCTGCTCGGTTTGATACAGGAACTGCTCCTTCGGGAGATATTGAGCGTAACCTAAAGCTGCAACACCACGAGGAACGATACTTACTTTCACTAATGGATCAGCGTGCTCCAAATACCACCCTGCTACGGCATGACCGGCTTCATGATAGGCCACAATTTTCTTCTCCTCAGGCGAAATGATCTTGCTCTTCTTTTCCAGCCCACCGATCACCCGATCAATTGCATCCTGAAAGTCCTTCATGTCCACCGCCTGCTTGTCCTTCCTGGCGGCGATCAAGGCAGCTTCGTTGCAAACATTTGCTATTTCAGCGCCGGCAAAACCAGGAGTTTGAGCGGCAAGATTTTTAGGATCCACTTCCTTAGCTAACTTAATGGGCCCAAGGTGCACTTCGAAAATAGCTGCTCTTCCAATAATATCCGGTTTATCAATGCTTATCTGGCGATCAAAACGGCCGGGTCTAAGCAATGCTGAATCGAGTACATCCGGCCGATTGGTTGCTGCCAAAATGATAACACCGGAATCAGTAGCGAATCCATCCATCTCTACTAAAAGAGAATTCAAAGTGTTTTCACGCTCATCGTTTGAACCCGGCATCTGGCCTCGTCCCCTAGATCGACCAATCGCGTCAATCTCATCAATGAAAACAATACAAGGAGCCTTTTCCTTCGCTTGTTTGAATAGATCCCGTACCCTAGCTGCACCAACGCCAACAAACATCTCTACAAAGTCAGAACCTGACAAGCTGAAAAATGGCACTGCTGCTTCGCCGGCAACGGCTTTGGCCAGAAGAGTTTTTCCTGTACCAGGAGGGCCTACCAATAGTGCTCCTTTGGGGATCTTTCCACCCAGTTTTGTGAACTTACCAGGGCTCTTGAGGAAGTCGACAATTTCTTTTACCTCCTCCTTGGCTTCTTCCAGCCCGGCCACGTCCTTGAAGGTGATCTTTACTTTATTTTCTGCATCAAAAAGCGCAGCTCTTGATTTACCGATGTTAAATATCTGCCCACCTGGACCTCCCGCTCCGGTCATTCTTCGCATAATAAACCAAAAACCAAATAGAATGATCAGCAGGAAGCCCCAGCTCCAGAAATAGTTTAGCGGATCCTTTCGATCTACAGTCTCATAAGATAACCCCTGTTGGCTAGCTGGTAGTTTTGCTTTTAGTTCTTTAAAGTCTTCGTCAAATACCTGATCATTCAAAGGTTTGAAACTAAAGTGAGGACCACCGGTACCTCCCCAAGGTCTTTTGTTTTCCAGTTGCTCCCGGTATTTGGCGTTATTGACTGCTTCATCCTTTAGGGTTACTTCTACAATGTTCTTTTCCCTTACAAAGACTACCGATTTCACATCGTCATCTCGCACCATCTGCTCAAACTTTTGTTTGTTTATGGCGATAGTAGCCGAACTATTGGTGAAATACGAAATCCCAAAAATAAGTGCAATCAAAGCCGCAATGATCCAAATCTGGTAATTGTTCTTTGGGGAGGGCTTCGGAATTATGTTCTTCCGATTATTATTTGGATTATTGGCCATTAGTTTTTCTCTAGTACTTTGGAGTATAACGCTAAATGCATGCCTTTAGTTGAATTTCTTAGCTTTTCAGTCTTCAATATGAGTGGCCTGGGCATCAGCCCAAAGTTCTTCTATTGCATAGAAAGCTCTTCTTTCCTTTTGGAATACATGCGCCACCACTTCGACATAATCTAACAAAATCCATTCCTTATTTTCCTTTCCTTCCAAATGCCAAGGGTTAATGTTTCCAGATTTAAAGACTGTTTCTTCCACTGATTCACATATTGCATCTAGTTGGGTATCGGAGTTGCCTGTGCAGATAACGAAGTAGTCGGCAATTGCGTTCTTTACTTGCTTAAGGTCCATTAAAATGATATCCATAGCTTTTTTTTCCCGCATTCCCTGCACCACTAACCTGCTTAATTCCTCCGAATTCATTAAGATATTTGCCGATTCTGATTATTATTAGAATTGCAAACAAAACTACGAAAAAATACTTTGTATAAAGTCTCAAGTAATACTTTATTTACCGGCAAACAAATCATCTATCTGCCATCCTGTCCCTCAACAAACCGGTTTGCTGCTGACTTATTGGCAGAAAAAAAGCTACCAGAAGGAGCTGTTATAATCACTGATCATCAAACTGCAGGCCGAGGGCAGCGGGGAAATAGCTGGGAAAGTGAGGCCGGTGCCAATCTAACATTTTCCTTGATTTTGCAACCCCGATTTATGCTGGTCCAAAGACAATTCTACCTCAACATGGTGATCTCTTTAGCACTTTATGAATTGCTGCTAAGCTACGGTCTTAATAGCCTAAAGATCAAATGGCCCAATGACCTGTACTGGAATGATAAAAAGATCGCTGGTATTTTGATTGAGAACACCGTGGGAAAAGGTCAATATTTAACTACTTCGATCGTTGGAATAGGTCTCAACATCAATCAACTAGACTTTAGTAACCCAAATGCGATTTCACTGGCGGCTATTACAGCTAGAAAGTACCAGCTTTCAGAAGTACTGGATAATCTGTTACCGCTGATTGAGAAATACTATTTAAAGCTTAAACAAAATGCCCATAAGCAATTATATAGTTCTTATCTTCAGAATCTCTATTGGTTTGGGGAACCACACAATTTTAAAGCCAATCAGCTATTTCGAGGGGTAATCACGGGAATTGATAGCACCGGACGGCTGGAAGTAGAAAATAACGGGGTGATAAATCGCTTCGATTCAAAGGAAATCATGTTCATAGAGTGACTCAAAATGCTCGCTTCTTAGTATGGAAGTTTAAAAACAATGGGCTACCTTTGTGGTTCTAATAACCGAAAAACCAGAAGAAAATGATTGATACACAGGTTAAATACAAAGTAAAGGACATAAATCTGGCCGAATGGGGCAGAAAAGAGATCAGACTGGCAGAGGCCGAAATGCCTGGACTGATGGCCATACGAGAAGAATTTGGTGATTCACAGCCACTAAAAGGTTCCAGGATCGCTGGGTGTTTGCATATGACCATTCAAACGGCGGTATTGATTGAAACCTTGACTCATTTAGGTGCGGAGGTCACCTGGTCCTCATGCAATATTTTCTCCACGCAAGATCATGCTGCTGCGGCCATTGCAGCTCAAGGTATTCCTGTATTTGCCTGGAAAGGTATGAATGAGGAGGAGTTTGATTGGTGTATCGAGCAAACTTTGTTCTTTGGAGAGGATCGCCAGCCTCTCAATATGATCTTGGATGATGGCGGTGATCTTACAAATATGGTTTTGGATAGATATCCGGAGTTAGTAACTAACATAAAAGGAATCTCCGAAGAAACGACCACCGGTGTACATCGATTGATCGAAAGAGAGGCAAACGGTAAATTGCCCTTGCCCGCTATTAATGTTAACGATTCGGTGACCAAATCGAAGTTCGATAACAAGTATGGTTGTAAAGAATCTTTAGTAGATGCGATTCGAAGAGCTACTGATATCATGTTAGCTGGCAAAGTGGCGGTTGTAGCTGGTTACGGAGATGTAGGGAAAGGATCAGCAGCTTCTTTGAGAGGCGCCGGCGCTAGAGTAATGGTTACTGAAATTGATCCAATCTGTGCCTTGCAAGCAGCAATGGATGGTTATCAGGTAAAAAGAATGGATGATGCTGTAAAAGAAGCCGACATTATCGTTACCGCTACCGGAAATAAAGATATTATAGTTGACCGTCATTTTTTAAGTATGAAAGACAAAGCTATCGTCTGTAATATTGGTCATTTTGACAATGAAATTGATGTAGCTTGGCTAAACGGCAATGCGGAAAAGGACACTATAAAACCTCAGGTTGATCAATACAGCCTTAATGGAAAAGATGTGATCCTTCTAGCCGAGGGTCGTCTTGTAAACCTAGGTTGTGCTACCGGACATCCATCGTTTGTAATGTCTAATTCTTTCACTAACCAAGTACTGGCGCAGTTGGAGTTATGGAACAACTCAGCTAATTACGAAAACAAGGTCTATACGCTGCCTAAGCACCTCGATGAAAAAGTGGCTGCTTTGCATCTTGCTAAAGTTGGCGCTGAGCTAGAGACTTTAAGTGAGGAGCAAGCGGAGTATATCAGTGTTAAAGTAGAAGGACCTTACAAGCCAGATTACTACAGGTACTAAATAGACATTGATGTCGCCCATTGGTCAAGGCCTTTTATAGCGTCTCTTCATGCGGATTGGGTTTGACAGCAAAAGAATATTTTCAAATTTCAGAGGCTTAGGAAGCTATAGCCGTAACCTTGTCAGGGATCTTTGCGATACTTTTCCTGAATCGGAGTACTACTTGTATACTCCGGAATTCCAGGCCCATATCATCGATCACTATTTCGCTAATTGCAAGTGCATTAAGGTTCGCACGCCTTCTATTGTGAGGCCAAAGATATTGGCTCAGGCGTGGCGCAACTTCGCCTTGAATGGCGCTATTCAAAAAGATAGACTGGATATCTATCACGGACTTTCACACCAACTTCCTTCTGGAGCTAAACCAGGTAGTACCAAATGGGTAGTTACGGTACACGATCTGCTCTTCCTCAGGTACCCTCAGTATTTCTCCCCAATTGATAGGTGGATTTATAGCAGGAAGATCAGGTATAGCACTAGTGTAGCAGATAGTGTGATTGCTATAAGCAAACAAACCAAGAAGGACCTGATGTCATTTATGAGGGTTCCAGAAGAGAAGATCACCGTGCTTCATCAAAGCAGTGATCCTATGTTCCAAACCCGCATATCAGATGAGGAGAAAAAGGAAATAAGACACCGGTATCACTTGCCGGACAAGTATATTCTATATGTAGGTGCATTGCTTCCACATAAAAATGTGCTGGCAATTTTAAAGGCCATGAACCAGCTAAAAAGGGATGTAGGCTTTCATTTTGTTGTTGTGGGAAGTGGGTTGAAATACCAGAAGAGTATGGTTCAATTTGCCAGTCAAGTCGGATTACAGGACCGGCTGATTTTTCTCAGCAATCAAGGATACATAAATAATACAGAGCTAAGGGGGATATATCAAATGGCCACGTTATTTATCTATCCATCGATGTTCGAAGGTTTTGGATTACCTATTTTAGAAGCCTTACGAAGTCAGGTCCCGGTTATTGCTAATTTTGGTTTGGAAGAAGCAGGAGGACCACATTCTTTATACTCCAGAACTGATGACGACGGAGAGTCTCTGGCTGAGACAATCAAGCAATTCTTTGCTGATAGCAACCTGCAGCAGAGCATGGTCCGGGGCGGGTTATTGCACGCTCAAAATTTCGATCAGAAAACAACTTCAAAAGCATTGATGGAGCACTATCGGTCACTGGTTGATTAAGGGTTTCTGCCTAGTAAAACCTGATAGTCGTCGGATATAATTTTCCAGCTTTTGGTTTTCATATACTCTATGACCTGCTTGCCTTTCCCGCCACCTGGAAGGTCACAATCATCAATAAGCACTAGGCTCTTTGAATGCAACTTGCTTTCAATACTTTTAAATTCTTTCAGGTGGTGAAGCTGACTAGCCTGTTGTATAGCAATGTCTTTCTTGTCATAGTCATAGCTATCCAAGTAAAGAAAATCGACCGGCTCAGGGAATGCCTTTAGGAATGCAACCGAATCACTAGCGGTTAGATGCACAATACCGTCAAGCCCTAGGATTTCCAATTCGTTCTTGGCGGCTTCGATGGCTACCGGATCGATGTCAACTGAGTGCAACATCGCTTGATGTTGTTTCGCCCATAAGCCGTATACAACCGTTGAAGCACCGTCTCCCTTGGTTTTGCGCAATCCGTTTCTCATCACACCAGTTTCAACCAAAGTGCGTGCATCCTGTTGTTCCAAAAGACTCAGGGTGGTTAAAATAGTATCTCGTCTTTTGTGGAAGTTGTATTTTTTTGGAAGTAAGGGATATAAGGACTTGTGATTTCTTAGTTTTGTAAAGACCAAAGTTGCTAGTTTATAATTTAGGTTTTTCAAAATATACAACCATTGTAGCAAAAGTGCGATGGAAATGCAAAAAACAATTAATGGCATTGATTGATGACCGCAAAATATAAAGTTATTACCCCAGTAAAAGATTCGCTTGCTACAACCGTTGAAACCATTCGAAGCATATCTAGGTCTGAGGGAGCATTCGACTATTTGATCTTCGATGATTTCAGCAGCCGGGAGACAGCCGACTATCTTGATAAGGATGCAGTGAGTTCTGGGTATCAGGTTATCCATTTGAGAGATCATGTGACCAGCCCTTCTCCAAACTATCGCACCACTTTGATCATGGCTCAAAAGAAGGCTCTGGAAGAAAAGGTTGATCTGATAATTGTCGAGTCGGATGTGATCGTTGCGCCTGAAACACTAAATGGGTTGCATGATTTTGCTAGAAGCTTAGACCAGCCGGGATTAGTGGGCTCCGTTACTACTGATGCCCAAGGCACTATAAATTTTCCTTACCTCCACATAAAGCAAGATGACCCCGAAGTGCTCTTGACCAAAAGAAGTTTGAGCTTTTGCTGCACCCTGATTACT
>JBPCUG010000040.1:0-5740 GCA_051011275.1 Cyclobacteriaceae bacterium
GCTTCAATGATCGCATCTATATCTTTCACTGCTTCGGGCTTTTCAATTTTGGCGATCACTTTTATGTTTTTACCAGCCGTGTGGATGCGCTCTTTGATGTGAAGCACATCAGCTGCAGAGCGCACAAAAGATAAAGCGATCCATTCCACATCATTAGCTATGCCCAGCTCCAAGTCGGCGATGTCCTTGTCAGTTAGCGAAGGTGCAGATACATTGGTATGTGGTAAATTAATACCTTTCCGTGACTTAAGTATTCCGCCATGAACCACTCGGCAGATCACATCACTTTCATCATAGTCTTCTACCAGCAATTCTATTTTACCATCATCTATAAGTATACCATCGCCTATTTCTACATCGGAGGCGAGGGAAGTATATGACGTGCTCACTCTTTGGGAATTGCCCACTAACTCTTTTGTTGTGATCACCAGGTTATCTCCGGAATGGATCTCCACTCCCTCATTCTCAACTTCTCCGGTTCTGATCTTAGGCCCTTGCAGGTCCTGCAAAATGCAAGTGTTGGTATGGTGCTCCATGTTAATAGCATGGATTAAGTCTATAACCTTCTGGTGCTTTTCGTGGGTACCATGTGAAAAGTTCAAACGGAAAACATCTACCCCGGCATGGATCAGCTCTTCAAGTTTCTCTTTGGTATCACAGGAAGGTCCAACAGTAGCAATGATCTTGGTTTTATTAAAGAGTATTTCTTTCTTCATTTTAAAATATGAGATTTTCTTTTGACTTTAAGGATTGTACATCGATCTGCTTTAGAAATTGGAGGCCCTCCATCTCCCGCAGCCGTTTCATTATCTGCTGCAGGGAAAAGCTATCTTCAAACCCTTGAATCATGATTAAGTAGTCGAATTTTTTAAGTTCTGGAATCAAAAAAGAATGGCCTGTCGCACCTTCAGTATGAGATCGATTCTTTAGCAAACGCAAACTACTATGTTCGGTTTGAAATAGAAAATTTGATATAGACAAATTGCTCCTACCTAAAAATTCAAAAGTGACATCATCGCACTTCGCTAATTCAAGTTGTAATGTCCGATTTATTAGCCAGGCAAGTTTGTATTCTTTGAGCTGAGAAACGGCAGCCAGCAACGAAAAATCAAAGCTAAAATTGGCTACTAATTTACTCTTTTTCATATAGTTAGCCTACAGCAGGTTGAAGTTGATATAAAAGTGTTTTTTGATCGTTTTTCATCAAAAAATTGAGAGTGCTAAGATTAGTGAATTTGGTTGACATTAAAGCATTAAATGTATTTCTTTGCAGAGTATTTTAACTAAAAATTTTAAAAAATGTCTGAGATAGCACAAAAAGTTAAAGGAATTATTATCGATAAGCTTGGAGTAGAAGAATCTGAGGTGACTCCTGAAGCCAGCTTTACCAATGACTTAGGAGCAGATTCTTTGGATACCGTGGAGCTTATCATGGAATTTGAAAAAGAATTCAACCTTTCCATTCCAGATGATCAAGCGGAAAACATCGCAACTGTTGGTCAAGCCATTTCCTATCTGGAAGAAAACGTTAAATAAGCTATCACTAATTAATGACCTACAAAAGAGTTGTTGTCACCGGTTTAGGAGCATTAACTCCTATTGGCAATACGGTCCCGGAATACTGGACCAGTTTGTCTAAAGGAGTTAGCGGCGCTGCCCCTATTGCCAAATTTAATGCGGAAAAGTTCCGCACCAGGTTTGCTTGCGAGGTCAAAAACTTTGAGCCCACCGATTATCTGGAGAGAAAAGAAGCCAGAAAGATGGATGCTTTTACCCAGTATGCTATGGTAGCTACTGCTGAGGCGATAAAGGATTCCGCCCTGGATCTGGAGTCAATCGATCTTGACCGGTCGGGGGTAATTTGGGGATCAGGAATAGGAGGTCTTCGGACCTTTCAAGAAGAAGTGACCAACTTTGCTAATGGAGAGGGTACACCACGGTTTAACCCTTTTTTTATTCCGAAAATGATTGCCGATATCAGCGCTGGCTACATATCAATGAAATACAACTTCAGGGGACCAAATTTTGTTACGGTCTCAGCCTGTGCTTCTGCCACCAATGCATTGCTTGACGCATTTACTTACATCCGAACCGGAAGGGTAGATGTGATGATCTCCGGTGGATCAGAGGCCGCGGTAACGGAGGCGGGTATTGGAGGGTTCAATGCAATGAAAGCGCTTTCGGAGCGCAATGACGATCCCGCAACTGCTTCTCGTCCTTTTGACAAGGATCGTGATGGTTTTGTATTAGGTGAAGGTGCGGGCGCGTTGATCCTAGAGGAGTATGAACATGCCAAAGCGCGGGGGGCTAAAATATATGCGGAGATAGGTGGTGGTGGTATGTCTGCTGATGCCCATCATATAACTGCACCCCATCCCGAGGGAATTGGCGCCAGAAAAGTAATGCAAAATGCTTTGGAAGATGCCGGTCTCGGCCCAGACGATGTTGACTACATCAATGTGCATGGAACTTCCACTCCGTTAGGAGATATTGGTGAATCTTTGGCAATCGGATCGGTATTCGGTGACCACGCTTATAATCTCAATATCAGCTCAACAAAATCAATGACCGGTCATTTGCTAGGTGCCGCAGGAGCGATTGAAGCTATTGCTGCCATCATGTCGATCCAGCATCAACAAGTACCTCCTACAATCAATCACTTCACCGACGACGAGGCGTTTGACCCCAAATTAAATTTCACTTTCAACAAAGCTCAAGACCGGGACATCAATACGGCTTTGAGCAATACCTTCGGATTCGGAGGACATAATACTTCAATTATTTTCAAAAAAGTGTAGTGCCTTCATTTTTTAGTAGACTTTTTACCCCTGGCAAAGGCGGTAGCGATCCACTGTTAGCCGATACCATAAGGTCAATCACCGGAAAAAAGCCCAACAACTTAGATCTATTTCGACTAGCGGTCCTTCACAGCTCTGTAGCAAAACAATCAAAACAAGGAATTAGAGAGTCGAATGAAAGACTTGAGTACCTCGGCGATGCAGTATTAGGTATGGTGATTGCCGAATTTCTTTTTAAAAAATTCCCTTACAAAAATGAAGGCTTTCTCACCGAGATCCGGTCTCGGATCGTAAACCGGGAATCGCTTAACAAACTAGCTAAACAAGTGGGCATCAATGCTATAGTAGAGTATCAAGACAAACAGAAAAAGAACACCAAACCTAAGACTATTTATGGTAATGCCTTGGAAGCCTTTATTGGAGCGGTATATTTGGATCGGGGATACTATTTTTGCAGAAAATTTATACTTAGTAAGCTAGTGAGGGAGCATCTCAATCTGGAAGAGGTAATCACCACTGAAAGCAACTATAAAAGCAAGATCATCGAGTGGTCTCAAAAAGAAAACAAAGAAGTGGTCTTTGAAACCCTAGAAATGAAGAGTGAAAAACAGTACAAGCAATTCAAGGTTCAGCTATTGGTCGACGGTGAAGCCATCAGTCTTGGCCACGGCACGTCTAAGAAGCGTGCCGAACAGGAGGCCGCGCTCAATGCTTGCGGCGTGCTTAAGATCGATTAGTTAAACATACAACTCGGCATCCCGTGGGGCTTTGATTTGCCCCTCTTTTCATCATATTTTGTTTACCTTCGCATTGAATTTTTAATCTATGGCAAAATTACTGATTGGTGGCGCAGCCTTAAACCAAACACCGTTGGATTGGCAAGGCAATGTAAGCCGCATCAAGGAAGCCATCGCTCAGGCTAGAGCCCTTGAGATATCCATTTTATGCCTGCCGGAATTGTGCATAACAGGTTACGGTTCGGAAGATTTGTTTCTAAGCCAATGGTTCCCTGAAAAAGCTTTGAGTTTTTTGGATGAAATTAGCGAGTCGTGCAAAGATATATCCGTTACGGTAGGATTGCCGATATGGCTAGAAGGCAATTTATACAATTGCGCCTGTGTGATTACCAACCAGCGGATTGAAGGGTTTGTACCCAAGCAGCACTTAGCCGGAGATGGTGTACATTATGAACCCCGTTGGTTTACCTCGTGGCCATCAGGAGCCCTAAGCAAGTTTGATTATAATGGCCAATCTTATGATTTTGGTGACCGTATTCACGAACTGTTTGGAGTAAAAGTAGGTTTTGAGATTTGCGAAGATGCCTGGCGTGGTGATCAGCGACCAGCGTGTAGACTGTATGAGCAGGGTGTACAATTGGTTCTCAACCCAAGTGCCAGTCATTTTGCTTTTCACAAATCCAAAAACAGAGAAGACTTAGTCCTGGATAGTTCAAAAGCATTCGAATGCGCTTATGTATATGCCAACTTACTGGGCAACGAAGCGGGCCGGATGATCTTTGATGGTGAGATCTTAATTGCACAGCAAGGACGTTTCCTGAATCGCAATGAACTATTATCTTTCAAAGACATTAATCTCACTACGGCTTGGATTGACTTTAAACAACCTCTTAACTCAGAGCAACAATATCAGGAGGATGATCACGATACTAAAAAGGAGTTTACCAAAGCCGCTACTTTGGCGCTGTTTGACTATCTGCGTAAAAGCCGTAGTAACGGCTTTGTCCTTTCACTAAGTGGCGGTGCTGACTCATCCACTTGCGCAATATTAGTTGCAGAAATGGTTCGGCGTGGAATATCCGAATTGGGTTTGGAAAACTTCCTGCTGAAATTGGGCCGGATGTCTTTGTACGACACGATCGATCATTCAGCACCACACGCCGCCATTGTTGCTGAAATACTTACCTGTGCTTACCAGGGCACAAAGAATTCATCAGAAGCCACCTTTCAATCCGCTAGGGGATTGGCCGAATCAATTGGAGCTACCTTTTATAATTGGGATATTGATCAAGAGGTAGCCGGTTATAGAGGTAAAATAGAAAAAGCCATTAAGCGTCCACTAGCTTGGGAAACAGATGACATTACCTTGCAAAATATTCAAGCACGGGCCCGTGCACCAATAATTTGGATGCTAGCTAATTTGAATAATGCTTTGTTATTGGCTACCTCAAACCGGAGTGAAGGTGATGTTGGCTACGCTACTATGGATGGGGATACCTCTGGGAGTATTTCTCCCATTGCTGCTGTGGACAAAACCTTCATCCTATCATGGTTGCATTGGGTGGAGCAAACACTTGGTTACACCGGGCTACAGAAAGTGAATCAACTGGATCCAACGGCCGAACTACGACCATTGGAGAGCAACCAGACCGATGAAGATGATCTGATGCCCTATCCTATTCTAGTAGCCATTGAAAAGCTGGCAATAAGAGATCACCAAAGTCCGATCGAAGTGTTTGATGAGCTTAAAACAAAGGGGCTGGCTTCGGGGGATCAACTTAAATTATATATCATCAAATTCTTCAAATTGTGGGCCCGCAACCAATGGAAAAGAGAGCGTCTGGCGCCTTCATTCCATTTAGATGATTTTAATGTGGATCCTAAGACCTGGTGTCGGTTCCCTATATTGAGTGGGGGATTTGTGGAGGAGCTGGAGGCTTTGGGAAGATGAATGGCAAAAAGCCAAGATGATAAATATGAAGTTGCCCCAGCTCACAGGCGGAAAGTGCTTGGGGAAATTTGATACATTGT
Organism: Cyclobacteriaceae bacterium; assembly: GCA_051011275.1. Taxonomy (GTDB): domain Bacteria; phylum Bacteroidota; class Bacteroidia; order Cytophagales; family Cyclobacteriaceae; genus JBPCUG01. The sequence continues at coordinate 5,567 of JBPCUG010000040.1, forward strand.
AAATTGAACTACATAAGTATGTCAAGAATTTATACTTTCTCGCTAATACTTATTTGTTTGGTGCCAGGCTTTTCCTACAGCCAATCCATGTCCAAAATTGACATACTTAATGCAGCAGAAGACAACCTTATATCATCAATCACCACCTATCGCGCTTTCCTGCAAATACCTAAC
>JBPCUG010000041.1:0-6913 GCA_051011275.1 Cyclobacteriaceae bacterium
CAGCTGAAGTTCGCTACCAGGAGGGTGTGAAAGAGTTGCGCCAGGGCAGTGGTGAAAGTGCCAGGGCAGCGTACTATCATTTTGATCGAGCTGATGATCTTGTACCCGGCTATAAAGATACAGAGGATAAATTGTTGGAAGCCCTGGAGAAGGGGACCATAAGGGTTTTGGTGGAACAGATCCCTGTGCCCTCCAGAAGGTATCAGCTAAGCGGCAAGTTTTTTCAAAACCAGGTGGATGAATATCTGTCTAGTTACAGTAGAAATATGTTCGTGCGATTTTATACTGAACTTGACAGGAATCAACCTCGAAACCCAGATCAAATAATTCAGTTAAGGTTTGAGGATTTTGCAGTCGGACAAACCCATCTTTATGAAAAGGAACAAACTGTGACTAGTACAGACTCGGTCGAGGTTGGGACAGTTACCCTAGAGGATGGCACTAAGCAACCGGTTTATGGTCTGGTCTCGGCACAGCTGACTACTTTTAAGAAGCAGGTACTTTCAGGTGGCGTATTGGGCATGCTGATTACCGATGGGCAAACCGGAAGGATAATTGCCGATGAGCGCTTTCCCGGTGAATTTGATTGGTTCTGCGAATGGGCTACCTTTAATGGTGACGAACGCGCTTTGACCCCTGATCAAAGAAGGCTTTGTGGAGTAAGCACGTTGCCACCGCCACCACCGCAGGATTTATTTGTTGAATTTACCAGGCCTATTTACAATCAAGTAACGGCTCGTTTGAATCGTATTTATAAAAACTTCTAAATGCCCATGGAATTTATTGGTCCGGGAATAGATGCAATCAAAGATATTGTCGAATTTCTTACCCAAAAATCCCGGACCAGTAATATTACCAAAAGGTTGATCCTCCGTGAGATTAGGGACAATCTAAAGTTGCTTAGCCATGCATCAAGGGATGGTGTGAACCATCTGGGTCTGATCGAAGAGCTTTCCAACACTGCGTTGATAAGGGCTTTTGAAGAGGGTTTTAAATTTAAGAATTTGCGTAAGGGCAGAGTGCCTGCAACTTTAGTGGCCAAGCTTAATCAGAAAAGAGGGGAGAAGTATGGTGGTTGGGATACTGAGCAGCTCGTCATGAGCATTGAGGGCAAGGTCAACGAACTTAAAAAGCTGCCTAAGATCTACAAAAATATGAGCACTGCGCCGCTCAACTTGACCTTAAGGTTGTCTAATTTATATTTACAGCTAAGGTTGCTGGCCTTGTTTATTAAGGGTGGTCGTTAGCTAGAGCTCGAAAACACTTCCTTCCTCGGCTACTTTATAACCTTGCTCCAGTACCCTATTTTTTTCTGGAGTATCCCGCATTATCGGATTGGTATGATTGAAATGTATAAAGTGAATTTTACCTTTGTCCTCTGCAGACAGCTCTGCAAATAATTGCATGCTTTCTTCTATAAAAGGATGGGGGATCTCTGACATATCACGATTGGGCAATTCACCATTCTGGTAAAAGCTACCATCGATAAAGGCTAGGTCCACTTTTTTGATCTCTTCCAAAATATCTCTTTCCCAAAGCTCCCATTTATTAATGTCAGGGATAAAGAGTATGTTTCTTGCTGGGCCTTTTACCTTGTATCCAACAGTTTCAGAATATTCATCTCTGTGGGGTACCAAATAAGGGGTAACAGTCATCTGGTTACTTAGGTTAACAGTACTATCGCTAGCAAGCGACCTCAACTCGATATTTTTCAAAGTAACCAGTTGTTCCCAAGGGCCATTGTCCTCTAAAAATTTTCTCATCCTAGGCATAGCATACACCGGTAACGCCTCAGTGCCCATCACTTCGCGACCCACATGCACCAAACCAGTATAGTGACCGATATGGGCATGGGTAATAAATATTCCGGCAAGTGAAAATTGAGGCCCGATCTCTAGAGCATGAACCTGTTCCTTAAAGTCGGGTGTGGCATCGATCATCCAGGCTTTGTTTTGAGACGGGGCTACCAAACCCAGTGAAACAGCCAGGCGCTTCTTTTCTCTTCCCTCCCAATAAGGCAGACAACAATCCAGCTTGCAACCGGCTTGAGGATAGCCGGCGTCCTGAGCTACGCCCAAGATCTTCAGATAGGGTCCAGTGTGATCTTGCTTGACCGCAGAAGTTTGACAACCCCAAATCAAAAGAGCAACCAACGGATAGATAGGCAACAGCAGCTTTCTCAAAATCTATTTGCTTAGTGTTGAATATTCCTCTTGTAAATTATGTAGGTGATGATGGTTATGGTAAATGGTAAAAAACAACATCTCTCGAACTAACATTTTTCCCAGTAAAGGATGTGGTAGCAAATAGCTATCAAGTTGTGATTCCCGCCAAGTGTTGAGGCGCTGGATCAATCGACCTTTTTCTTGCTGATAATTTGACAACATCTTCGATTTTTTATCGACAGTCATGGGTTTGGGAACAAATTGCCCCATTGCCTTACCTCCACTCGCTAGTTTTGTCTTGTAGTTTTCAACTACTTTCTCAAAGGTACGGCCGGTCCGATTTGGCTTGCCAAACAAAGTACGTATGACCAGCTTGGGTTTTTTTAGAATTATGTTTAGCGGCACAACCGAGCGAAGCAAATGATCTAAATGTTGCCCTGACGTCCATTTACCATCCGGACCTTTTTCAAATTCTGAATCGGGTTGATCAACAAACCACTGGCTTATTTGATCAAATGCAGCATCGAGGGCTTCAATAATTTCAGTTTTTGATTGGATCATGGGATGGCTCTACTCACTTTTAGTGCATTCGCTTTTCAATCTCTTTCCATAGCTGTTTGTGCATGCCTCCGTAAACGAAATAATATGAATCGCAATAGCGACGATACCACCAATTCTTTCTTTTTTTCTGCTGCTGGGCGCATTCTTTTATTACCCATTCAGACTCAAAGGCACCCCAGACTCCTGCCACACTATGTAGGTTCTGTTGCAGCAATGGAAAAACCTCCTGGCGATCGATTTTCCGAACCTCTTCAAGGGTATAAGGACTTCCCTGAATAGTGTTTGCAATATGATCTAAGGTAAAATCCTGCAGCTCTGTGTCCAAATATAGATCCGACAATGCTATCCAAATGGGCTCACGGTCCTTCTTCATTGGATGTTATCTTAGTTAGCAACAACCTCCTCGACAAGGGAGGTGCCCTCAGAATGGTCTCCGGAGGTCCACTGCCATTGTTCATGCAACCGCAACCGGCCATCTGGAAGTGCCTCTGGTCTAGACTGGCAGGTTCCGGTCATTATTTCCAGATCAGAATTTATGTGGTGATACCTCATATTCAATTCTCCGGCTGCTCCTAACTTTGCAATCAGATGTCCTTTTATTATTACTCCACCACTATACTCTGCCCAAACTACTTGTCCCTCTTGGTGATAGTGGAAAAGTGTTTCACCAGATACTTCTGCATTAGAAGAACTGCTAACAGATTTGAACACTTTATTGTTATAGTTTACCGACATTGATTAAACTTATATCAACTGATTTATTTGAGCGTATTGTAGTAGCATAATGGTTTTGGCATCTTTGATCTCGCCACTAGAAACCATTTTCAACGCTTCAGTAAAGTCTAATTCCAAGACCTCAATATCCTCTTCACCGGCAATACCGCCACCCTCACTTACTCGTGCATCTTGGCTGTATTCTGCAACAAAAAAATGCAGAATCTCTGTCACCGATCCCGGCGACATATACGATTCAAATACTTTTTTTACTTTGGACAAGCGGTATCCTGTTTCCTCTTCTGTCTCTTTTTTGATGCAATCCTCAGCATTATCTTCCTCCAACAATCCGGCGCATGCTTCGATCATCATTCCGGTCGGGTTGCCATTTACGAAAGTGGGCAACCTAAATTGTCGTGTAAGGATCACTGTTTTCAATTCCTGATTATGAAGTAATATGACTGCTCCATTGCCCCGGTCGTATGCCTCTCTGCTTTGCGTGGTCCATGAATCATCACTTTTGCGATAGTCATAGGTTACCTTTCTCAATACATACCATTGATCTGATAGCACTTCGGTCTTTCTTATTTTGATTCTATCATTCATAAATTCTAGTTCTTAATCAACATTACTTAGGCTACCTTTTGATACTCTCACAGTAAAATTGTTCTTAGGAAGATGTTCATAAAAAACCCTGCCACCGTTTTGGTCGACAGGATTCTGTTTAACTATAGATTTTAGGTCAATGCCAAGCACCGAGGATCATACCCATAATACACAAAAACAAGATTTGGTAGCCTGAGTCAATGGCCCAAAGCTTTAGGGAGCGCCTCTGATATAAGTAGTTTATGCCCATTGAAGTGGCAACGAATCCTATACCAACATATAGTCCGTGATGTAATCCTTGGGCCCATCCAATGTCTTCCCCATGTCCTTGAACCAACATGGCCATACCAAAGGCCATAACTGCCATAAGGACAAAACTAGAACCGAATGTCTTCCCCATGTTACCTTCTTTTAGGTACTCATCAGTAAATCCGAGTTCCTTTTGCCAGGCTTTTCCAAATAGGACGGGACTGTACCACAAAGCTCCTAAGGCAAAGCTTGCTAGTGCCGCCACACCGGTCGCTAGATAATTAATGTTTGAAAAATCCATATTGTTAGGTTTAGTGATTAATTTGTTCCCCCTGAAAATTTCAATACCTATGCAGCTTCTACCATTTTCTTTATTTTAGCAAGGATAGGATTCCATCCTTCTCCATTGTTATACACATCCTGATATCTTTTTTCACCGTCAGCTGCATCTTCAAAGCCGTCTTGGGTGACCGTCAGCTGGACCTGATCGTTTTGCTCAATAAGTGCATAGGTAACGTTCAGGTAATTCTCTGGAATATCTTCCATCTGGGCATTAGGATCGATGACTGTAAATTTCAATTTCTCATTCGGCGCAATTTCCAGAACGATCCCCTTTACAAAGATCATTTCTTTTCCTTCATATTCACCTTTCCATAGCAGCGGACTGCCTACAGCCCAATCTGATACCGCTTCGCAGCCATACATATAGTGTTTGGTGATTTCTGGGTTTACCAATGCATCCCAGACCTTAGCGACTGGGGCATCAATCAGTATGGTATTTTCAATTATCTTTTTTTCTTTCATGTCTATAAATATTAGATAGTCACAAGATAATTGATTGCTCTAGAATTGAAAACATCGAAAAAGTTAAATGCTCAATCCGGCTCCCCCTAAAATAGTTAACTCTTGCCCTTTCTCCGGTGGCCCATCCAGCAAGGGCATGGCTTGGCCAATCAGTTCGCGCACGCCTTTAACTGTTAGCGAATTGTCGTGGTCTTCTTTGCTGTCCCACACTTCGGTAACCCATACAGCATCTGCATCATTTTGATCCTTGCTTACTATGTAAAGATGGCAACCTTTGGCCGGTGCAACCAATTGCGAGGCTTCCAACAGGATAGCTGCCAGTTCATCTCCTTTACTTTCTTTAGCTTTTAATTTTCCATGTAGTCCATATCTATTCATTATTGCTAAATTTTTTCAAATACTAATCTATAGTGATCCATGATCTCTTGCTCGAAACACACCCGATTCGGACTTATTTTGAAAATGGCCACTTGATGTCTAAATTCTTTATTGGTAAGGTACTTGGGAACCAATGAAAGGTAAAGCCAATGCTTCTTAAGATTAAACTTCCTGAATTTCTTCCTCCACTGACCAATGGTTTCGATGTAATCCAGTCTTCCGCTGCTTTGGGAAATGAGTTTAAATCGAGGTTCAGCATTTCTGATCACCATCTCTGGGCCATATGGCAGCCATGAGCCTGGGAATTCCTTAACCATCAAAGCGCAAACATGAGCCGCTGATCCCTTTTCGGCATTGACATCGAGTTCTTCAAAGTCAACCATGTTCTTACTAAAAGTCATGGTCTGCATATAAAATCGTCCACCGGTTGGTAGCAGGTTATAAAGAGTTTTGAAAAAATCACTGTACACTTTTTCCTGCTTGCCTTCTTTCCACTCTTCCACCGAGCAAAAGTGTTCCAATCCTCCAATGCAAGTAATGGCATCAAAGGTCCCGAAGTCTTCCGGTTTCACATAACGGCAATCTTGCACTCTCACGTCCAGCCCGTTTTTTCGGCAGGCCTCTGCTTGTCCTTTTGATAAGGTTAATCCAATGCTTGCGGCGCCTCTTTCTTCAGTAATGTATTTGGAGAATGGGCCCCATCCACAGGCCATGTCAAGGACCTTACTTCCCGCTTCAATATTCAGACTATCAGCAATAAATTTGTGCTTTGCTTTTTGCGCCTCTTCCAGTGTCATGGTAAAGTCGCCGTCATACTTTGCTCCGCTATAGTCTCCCGTTTCCCCAATGCTCAATCGGAATATTTCATCAATTGTACTGTATGTAAAATCTAGATCTTCTTTTTCTGCCATTGTTTTGATTGCTAGTAGGCTACTGTATCGTTCCAATATACGGGAATTCCTGTTATTCTCTAATCAATGATTCGATAAGGCCGCGTAATTCTTGATTCCTGATATTATGAATCAGGTAAGTTCTCATTTACTTACATTGGGAAATCTGTAAAAGCAATGTCTAGTTAAACTCCAAATTGCGTGAGATGATGATCCAAATGCTTACTAAACAAATTATTCCATTCGATTTTGCTTAGACTACCAAAAGAATGGGATTCCTTGCCGTCAAAATAGGTTTCTCCTAATTCTTGGGTTTTGGTAATGTAGGCAATCAATCTTTGCTTCTCTCTTTCAAAATCTTTTTCCTCAGTCATCAAAAATTGAGGTGCAGTGCGAATGTTCTTTTTATAAGGCTTTTCTCCCACCACTGATTGCTTTACCATTAGCTTGAGAATAAATTTCATAAATGCATTTGGCTTGGGGTGTTTATCTTCATAGGCCATTTCGTAGGCTACATTGTTATGAGCCAACATTTGCCCTACTGAC
>JBPCUG010000042.1:0-3559 GCA_051011275.1 Cyclobacteriaceae bacterium
GATTTAAATTGTGAGCTTCGTTGCTCATCAACATTACAAAGGTGCGCAGTGCTGGAATCATAAAAGTTGTCATATGACAACGTTTTCAGAAAACTGATTTTTATTTTTTAATTAATTCAGTACCATAAAACAGAAATTAGCAACAGGAGGAAATATAGGGCCGCGCAAAAGCAGGGGCGCCTTTTAAAAAAATAGCCACAATTGAAAAAAGTAGATAAGGTTATTAAAGCTGTGCTCTTAACTTACTCAGGGTGGAGTTGGTCATGCCTAAGTAAGAAGCCACCGCCTTGCTTGAAACACGGTTCAGCAGTTTTGGCTCATGTTCCATGACCCAACGTAGTTTGTCAATGCCCTCCATTCCAAGAAAACTGTAAATCCTCATTTGAGAATGGATAAAAGCAAACTCCATGAATTTATTGTAAACATCCCGAAACTCAGGAATGGTTTCAGTGAGCTTAAAAAAGCTATCCCTACTGATAACTAATAAATCGGATGGAACCAATGACACTAGAAAATCTCTTGAAGGCTTTTGCATGATAAAGCTGGGAACTGCAGACATTATTGAATCCTCCAAAGCAAAGAAGCCCGTGACTTCGTTTCCTTTACTATCAATTTCATACAGGCGCAAGCAACCTTCATTTATGAAGTAAAAGTTTCTACACACTTGTCCAATGCTGCAAAGGACTTCATTTCGTTTGGTTTTAAGCGGCTTGAAATGAGATGTCACTTCCTTAAGAGATACATTGTCGATTTTCGTTTGGTCCCGTAAATAATGTTCTAGTTGTTTGTACATCTGGTTGATAAGAGGTTTGTGACAAAGCCCATTTGTAAGTGAAGATATGAAATATCTTTCTGTCCTGCATTCTTAATTAAATACGAAGAAATGCACTTTTGCTCGGATTTAGCTTTAAGCCGCATCTAATTTTCGATTCTTCAGGCCATTGGCTTTTTCCTACCTTTGCATATAGTGGCGGTAAATGAAATGAAACTCAATGGATAAAACATCAAATGCAAGAGTAGTAGAACTGACAGGTCATTTTTTCAGGCATGAGTATTCAAAAATGGTGGCGGTAATAAGTCGTTATTTCCAAACAGAAGATCTCAACTTGGCTGAAGATATTGTCCAGGACACGCTTTTAGAAGCTCTTAGGCATTGGGAGTTCAATGGTATTCCACCGAATCCAACTGCTTGGCTTTACACTGTAGCTAGGAACAAGACCTTGAATACATTAAAAAAAGCCAAATTAGATCGGAGATTTAAAATGGAATCGTCCGCTTCGAACCAGCCCGATCCGGAGGAGATCTCAATTGAAGACCTATTCTCAACACAAATGGTTTCGGATAGCCTTTTGCAAATGATGTTTGTCTGTTGTCACCCTTCCCTATCGAGTGACTCACAGGTTACTCTTATTCTGAAGACCTTGTGCGGGTTGAGTATTGCAGAAATAGCCAAAGCTTTTGTTACCAGTACAGGAACTATTAACAAGAGATTAGTTAGGGCTAGGAGGACATTAAAAGAAAATAATGTCAAATTTGAAATTCCAGAAGATCTAATCCCCAGAATATCTAATGTTCTTAAAGCCATTTATTTGCTCTTTAATGAAGGCTACAGCGCAACCAAAGGGAGTCAATTGATTAGATACGAACTGTGTATTGAAGCGATCCGGCTGGGGAAGCTGATTGTTGACCATCCAAAAGGCAACAATTCAGAGGCTCAGGCATTGCTTGCACTAATGTATTTGAATAGTGCAAGATTCAAAGCCCGCATAGACAAAGATGGTGGTATGGTAGACATGTCAGATCAAGATCGTTCGGCATGGAATGGTCACCTCATTAACCAGGGTCTATTGCACCTTGATGAAATAAGAGATAAAGGAGAAATAAGTATCTACCATATTCTGGCCACCATTTCGGCTCATCACTGCGTGGCATCATCCTACGAGGAGACTGATTGGTCGGCTATTCTTTCCTTGTATGATCAATTATTGATTTTTGACCACTCGCCCATCGTGAGACTTAACCGTGCAGTCGCCCTGGCGAAGGTTAGTGGGAATCAAATGGCTATACAGGAGTTAACGCAGTTGGAATCAGAGGAAGTACTTAAAAGTTACTTCCCGCTTTACGCCACTTTGGCCAACCTTTATATGGAAGAGGAACTTTTTGAAAAGGCCGCGGCACATTTTGAACGCTCCCTTCGACTAACTGATGTTGCTCCCGAAATTAAGATAATTACTTCTAGGCTAGCCGAATGCAAAAACCGATGAGAAATAATTGATCTTTCTTGTCCCTATTCTAAAAAGCAGATTGTAATAAGGTCAAATATCATTGTATCCTTAAAAATTAAAGCAAATGAAAGAGTTTATGTTATTTATCACTGCTGAGGGAGACCCTATGGCAACTTTATCAGCTGAACAAAAACAGCAGCATGTACAAAAAGTAGAGGACTACATAAAACAACTTATTGAGGAAGGCAAGATGAAGGATGCTCAACCACTGGAAATGGAGGGTGTCAAAATTGCTAAGAAAGAAAACTCCTTTATAGATGGTCCCTTTAATGAAAGCAAGGAGGTCATCACTGGATATTACCGTATCTTGGCCCGCGATTTGGGAGAGGCTTCTGAAATCGCAAAAGCTGATCCCAGGTTTGATGATGGCTTATGGAAAATCGAAATTCGACCCATCATGCAGGTGGATGGGATCAATTAATTGCAGCCCATTGTCCCTGTGTAGGTTAAAAGTTATTTCTTATGACTAAGACAAATGAATCATTACAAGTAGTAGAGGGATTTTTTAATGCAATTAATTCTGGGGATATGGTGAAGGCGCAAAGTTTTATGTCTGATAACCATCAGTATGAAGGGCCTATGTTTTCTACAAACAATCCTGAAGACTACTTTAAGCACTTGGAAATTTTGAAATGGAATTCGCGGTAGAAACTAAAAACCTGATCGGGTATGAAAGCTCAGTTGCCCATATATCCCTATTAAAAGTAGTATCTCCAGTAACAGCGAGTATTCCCTGCTGTGAAGTCTTTGATATCAAAAATGGAAAGATCGTAAGACAACGCTTCTTCTTTGACACAGCTTTGTTTCCAAAGATTTAAGGTCCGGAACTTAGGCTTTGTGTTTAGCTTGGAAGATAAAACCACTATCTTACCTTCATGTGTGAAGGCTTTAAATCTCAACATAGGCAAACTTCCTATTCATTCAAGAGCCGAAATTGGTTATTAGCGCTACTGTCAGTCACCTTGTTCATCGGGTGTAAAGAAAAACCTAAAAACGTGACCGTCGATGAAATCGCTGGTAACGAAGAGGTACGTCAATTTATGGAAGCCTTCGAAGGACGTGGTGTCCAGTCAGATGCTTCTAAAACTACATCGGCATTGGAAGCACTGAAGCATTTTCGCCACCCGGCCGATCTGGAAATGGACTTGATGCTGGCCGAGCCTCAAATCCACCAACCGGTAGACATCAGCTTTGACCATCGCGGCCGTCTCTGGGTGGTGCAGTACAATCAATACCCTTACCCTGAAGGTGTGAAAGTAGTAGATATTGATCAT
>JBPCUG010000043.1:0-2623 GCA_051011275.1 Cyclobacteriaceae bacterium
ATATGCAGGTCCTGTATCTGGATCCGGCTCATACGTTGGCGGGAGCAGGAGTAATCGCCTATGAAACTAACTTTGATACGGCCAAGATCGTACAGCAGGAAGATATGTCCTGGTATGAACAAGTAAGGAACGCCACTTGGGATGATGTTGAACTGAAGATGATCCATGGCGATAAGAAAATCATTTATGAGTGGCGTGTTACTTTAAAAGATAAAATAATTCCTGGTCGAGCCATCGGATTTGACTATGCGGTCTACGATAAAGATACTGACCAAGGTTGGACTTCAGCAGCTTGGGGAGATCTTTCCATCAAACACAGGTCTCATAAAAACCTAGGTGACTTGATCATAATGTCCGCTGATGAGAAACTAGGTGCCGTAAATGGAATGGTACAATGGCAAGACGAAAAGGATCTTGAGTTACCTCCGATGGTGCACTTTGCCTCGATAAGTACTCCTGATCTTTTTGTCCAAGCAAAGGCTGACTCAACAGGAAAATATACAGCGCAATTACCTGTGGGGGCATATCAGATTACCTTACCAGATGAAGTATACGGAAACTGGAAACTAGCCTACCGAGTTATGGCTGAACCAATAGCAGTAACAGTAAATGTTGAGGAACAGGTAGAAGCATCACCATTAGTTGCTAGCAAAGAAGTAATTGCCGACATACTGCCCAGCCGAGGAATACTCCATGACTTTGATGCCTCAAAAACCGATGAGATTGATGCATTCATAACACAATATCAGGAGTTTTATGATATACCAGGGGTATCCCTAGCCCTGATTAGAGATGGTCAAGTCGCTTATCATAAAACCTATGGCGTTCAAAATACGATCACCCAGGAGCCCTTGGTTGAGCATTCACTATTCGAAGCGGCTTCGATCACCAAACCGGTTTTTGCATATGTAGTTAATCGGCTGGCTGAGCGGAGTGAGTTTGATCTGGATAAGCCGCTATATGAGTATCTACCTTTTGAAGACCTGAAGGAATATGAAGATTACAAACTCATGACCGGGCGTCATGTACTGATGCATTTATCCGGACTACCAAATTGGGGCAGAGAAATGAAAAACAAACCGGGAACCAAATATGGCTACTCCGGAGAGGGATTTGAGTATTTGAAAAGAGTGGTGGCTCATGAGCTCGGCAAGGATATTCAACAGATCTTAGATGAAGAAGTACTAGAACCACTAAACCTCTACAATACCTATTTTGCCGATTGTGAAGAACTACGCGCTGCTGGTGTCTCAGGGCATTATGGTACCGTGCCAACTCCGCAGTATTATACCAAGGAACCAGGAATGGCCTGGAGCATGTTCACCGAAGCCAAAGCTTTCTCACGATTTGCCATCGCCATGCTGGAAGCTCGAGGGTTAGCATCTGAAACCTATAAGGGTATGTTCACCCTGCTAACAGAATACCCTGTCGAAGAAGGCGAAACCAAACCTGAACTACCGGAAGGAATGGGCTTGGGGATAGCCATTCGAGAAAGCCCCTTTGGACAAGTTTTTGGGCATGGCGGGAATAATGGTGATTTCAAATGCCACTTTGAGATCTATAAGGACCTGAAAATGGGCTATGTCGTTTTTACCAATTCTAGTTGGGGCGATCAACTGAATAAAGATCTGCCGCAATTTTTGGTTGAGGGTAAGAAGGCTGCATTGGCAGGAGAATAAATTCGTATTAGCTCTTCTCAAACAATACCTTAACCTCTGGTTTATTCAATTCTATAAGCGTAAATACACCTAAAAGAATACCCAATACACCGGTGAGACAATTGAGGATAGCAACCACAAATATAAAATTGTAATTGCGGATCTCATTAAGATATTTCGCTGCGAATAAAGTCACAATACCAAGCGCGACCAGGAGTACAAAGAAGAAAGCTCCCATAATCACGAAAATTATCCCAATATTAAAAGGAGGAGGATTATTGGCTTCTGTGAATGCTGCCGAACCTAAAAATACCCCCATGGCAATGTAAACCAAGGGAAAAAAGGAAACTACTAAAGTAAGAATACCCTTCACTATGAATAGTATCCTAAAGGTGTTTAGGTTGTTGGTTGGGATGGCGGTCATATGAATTTGGTTAGTCGGTCACACCGATTAGTTTAGCTATTGTTTCATTAATAATGTCAATAATTTTCTATCCAGTTTATGTCCGAACCAATCTTCATAATCTACATCCTCCCGACCGGAGTCGATCAGGCCAAAGCTTCCCCTGAATTCCCAAAGCGCGAACCCAATGCCATTGGTGGTAAGAATATCTAGTACATCAGCAAACCAGGCCAAAAATACATCATGCGGGGTCTTGTTCCAGCAACCACATTCGCCGCAATGCACACCGACCCCTTGATTTTTTAAGTCGATCCAGGGTTGGTACATCTTCTCCAGCATGGCTCGGCTCAAATACTGATCGCCAACCTGACCAGGCCAAACCGGCTCTGGCAAATTTTCCGGATCCTTATATGCCCAAGGTGCCTTATAGTGGGAAATAATTCCTGGATTATAGCCTCGGCAACTTTGTCCAATATCCAGGTCAACGATCTCAGGGATCACGTCTCTCCCTACATTATTTCCATCGGCTATGATCAGATGATCGGAGTTTACGCCTCGGATA
>JBPCUG010000044.1:0-2625 GCA_051011275.1 Cyclobacteriaceae bacterium
GCTTGAGCTGTCTCCAAAGGCCTTTCCGAGTTTTGTAAGTAATTAGCTATGGGGCCTTTTATTAAGGTAAGTGGTGTTCGGAATTCGTGAGAGATATTAGCAAACAAACGAGATTTCATCTGGTCCATCTCTTTCAATTGATCGGTTTGTGCCTCTACCTGGGTGGCTTGTTTTTTTCGTTGCTGGTTTTTTTGCACGACTTCAGCTGTGCGTTCTCTTACTGTATCTTCCAGCCCTTCCTTTTCTCTGCGAAGTTGTTGTGATCGAAGTCTTACCACTAGACCCACCAATGCGATGGCAATTATCCCAAAGCAAAGGTAAGCCCACCAGGTACGGTACCAAGGAGGTACAATGGTAAAGGCAAATATGGCCGCTTTACTTTGTTGGCCATAAAGATTTTCACCCTTAACTAAAAACCGGTAACTCCCCTCACGTAAATTGGTGAAATCTCTTTTGGTTTCTTCTGTCCAGGACGACCAACCATCATCAAAACCTTCCAGGTAATATTGATATCGATTAGTAGTGGGATTGTCAAACGAAGCCAGGGCGTATTCAAACCGAAGCGCGTTATTTTTGAATGGGAGCTCACTACCTGGCAAAATGGCGTCCTCATAACTACCTGCGTATAAGATAGAATCGTTATTTAGAACAACCTTTCTGAGATTTACTACCGGTAGTGTGGAAACATCCTTAAGCTTGTCTTCATTAAAAACTATGACCCCACCAGATAGAGAAAAGAATAAAAAACCGTCGCCGTTATCATCAATCCGGCCAGGATCCATATTCGAGAACCGCCGTGCTGAAACTATCTCAGATAACTTTTTATTTTGAAAACGATAGGTTCGTGTGGTATTTTCACTAAATATTTGAACCCACAGACTATTATCACTTCCCTTAGTGAGCACGGTGCTCTCGACATTATCGTTTTTAAAAATTTCCTCAAGCAATGACTCTTTTTGAAACTGTCTATCCTGATGAATAAACCTGTAGATCCCTTCCGAACTACCACAATAAATAACTCCATTCGCTTCGGCTATCGAGACATTTCCAGATTGTGGTAGTCGACTTTGGGCGTCAAAACGCTTGGCTATGAGGTCTGAGGAGGAGTCATTTTTAGATATTTTTGTAAGGCCCTCCACTCTGGAAATACCATTGAGCTCTGTGCTAAGCCAGACCGTGGAGTCTGCCGTTTCTACTAAATGATTGATACTACCATCAACTCTAAGCAAAGCTTCTCCTAGTTTCCATTGACCTTCCTTTTGATATAGTTCATATAGATAGCCTTCATTATTGGCTACGTACATCTTATTTTCAAAGAAGCGAGACCTTATCATTTTGTATCCCGCAGTTGGGGCTCCGGGAGGGCGAAACAACTCCACCACTTTTTTCCCATTCAATTGACGTACGCCACTTAAGTTACTTACCAACAGATCATCGCCGATGGGAATAATACTCCTGGTCATCTCATTGATACCATCAATTTTTATAAATCCGGGATCGGCCTCCAAAAGATCTTCTGATTTTTTAAGAAAAAAGAGACCGTTACTACCGCTTACATAAAGTTCATTCAGATGAAATCCAATAACATTGGCGCTTTCGGAAAATCCCATCCGATCATCTAGTAAGCGTAAAGGTGAAGATAGCTCCAACCTTGAGATTCCATTATCTGTGGCTAGCCAAACATCTCCATCCCGATCCACAAAGGCGTCATATACTACATCACTGCTCAGTCCTTTTTGTTTGCTAAAATGGGACTTGATACGACCCTGATGGTCAAAAACAAAAACGCCGTATCCTAAGGTCGTAACCAGATAATCTCCATCCGGTAAGATAATTCCTGTATATGGTAATTTTCCCTCCAATAAGTTTTTTCCATTGACCTTAAAGGGGATAAGCGATTTAAAATCGTAAATGTAGCAACCAGATCTTCGCTCTATCGCTAGGATTTCATCTTTGCCATAAGGCAGCATGATACTCAGTGATTGTATCAGGTCCCCAGCCGGAGCCAATTGCAAAGAATCATTCTTGAGCCATTTTAATCCAACACCTCCATCGATAATGAATAGTGTGTTGTTCACTAGAAAATCATATCCGAAAGATCTTTCCGGCTGCCAAACTTTAAATTGATTGTTCTCCCATTGAAAAACGTAGTCTTTGGAGACAAAATAAACGGCCTCACCTACGGCATAGGTGTGCCAGATATCGGTAAAGCTGTGATATTCATTTGGCAAGTTTGGCAATAAGGATTGAAATCCTGTCTGACCCACAGAATCAAATTTTAAGAACCCAAATTCCCTGGCACCCCCTACATAAATTGTACCATCCTCAGCTTTGGCGAAAGACCTCACCACACTTTTATTTGGTAAGGGTATCAGGCGCCAGGTTACTCCATCAAACTCCAGGACACCGGAACCATTTCCGATATACATAATACCATTGTCGGCCTGGACAAAGCGCCAATTTTGGGACTCCGCTTTGTAATCAGTAGGTGAATAAGTCGTGATGAAAGGGACTCCAGCCTCCCAAGCTTGCTGGGAAGGATTAGTTTGCGCTTTTCCCAGAAAGCTAACAATGATTAGAAAGGGTGTTACAAACCTTTGCATTTTGGAGTGCCTAGTATATAAT
>JBPCUG010000045.1:0-3772 GCA_051011275.1 Cyclobacteriaceae bacterium
CCCGAATGGTTTGTACCTGCAATGAACTGAACCCGCCCAGCCAGTAGTAAGTAAAAAGAATGGCTAGTGATACCAAGGTTATGATCCCAATTGCTATTTTATTTCTCATTGACAGAAAGTGAATAGCTGAACGTGTGAATGAGTCAATGACATCCTAAATTGGTTTAGATGACTCCGTTGTATTGCATTTGATGGAGCTGGGTATAGTAACCGTTTTGAGCTAGCAACTCTTCGTGAGTTCCTTGCTCCTTGAGCTCTCCTTGATCAAGTACCAAAATTTTCTTAGCTCTTTGTATAGTAGACAAACGATGTGCGATGACAATGGCGGTGCGACCTTTCATTAATTTTTCGATAGCATATTGGATCAACTCCTCAGTTTCAGTATCCACGGAAGAAGTGGCCTCATCCAATACAATGATCCGGGGATCGTAAACCATTGTACGGACAAATGAGATTAGCTGCCGTTGTCCTACCGACAAAGTGCTCCCTCTTTCCTGAACATTATAATCAAATCCTCCAGGCAAACGCTCAATAAACCGGCGCGCACCAACCATCTCGGCCGCCTCAATTACCTTGCTCCTCGATATTTTCGGATTACCCAGGGTGATGTTTTCATGTATGGAATCGGAAAAGAGAAAAACGTCCTGAAGCACAACTCCGATATGAGTTCTTAAATTGGCCATCTCATATTCTGTAATATTTCGGCCATCGATTTTGATGTTACCACGATTGATGTCGTAGAAGCGACTAAGTAAATTGATCACTGAGGATTTACCGGCCCCCGTTGCACCCACCAGGGCTAACGTCTCGCCAGGATGCACTTCAAACGAAATATTCTTAAGCACATATTCTTCTTCATTATAGGCAAACCAAACTCGATCAAATTGAACACTGCCCTCAATATCTTCCGTATGATGGGTACCTTGATCCGGAAGCGACTCCTCACTATCCAATAAACGTATGATCCGATCAGTACTCACTATCCCCATTTGGAGTGTATTGAAGCGATCCGCGATCATTCGTATGGGACGAAAAAACATATTGATATACATGATAAACGAGATCAAAGTGCCCAATTCCAAACCGGACTGCAGCACCTGCTTTGAACCGAACCAGATCAACAATCCGATACTGGAAGCGCCAATTACCTCTGCTACGGGAAAATAAATAGAGTAGTACAAAACTGCCTTAATATTAGCTCTTAAGTGCTCTCGATTGATCTCTTTAAACTTTTCAAACTCCCTCTCTTCGCTATTAAATATTTGGACCACACTCATGCCCGTGATGTGCTCTTGGACGAATGAATTGAGGTTTGCCACGGCGTTGCGAACCAAATTGAAGGTATATTTTATCTTCTCCTTAAAAACATAGGTACTAAGCAACAGAATAGGTAAGGTCGAAAGACAGACCAGAGTCAGTTTCCAATCTTGGGCAAACATGAAGACCAGAATAAACAAAATAGTGAGAATATCCCCACTCATAGCAGCCAGTCCTTGACTAAAGACTTCTGCTAGAGTCTCCACATCTGATACATTTCTGGTTACCAGTTTCCCAATTGGTGTCTGGTCGTAAAACTTAAGTTTCAATTTTAGCAAATGCCGGTATAGTTGGATGCGAATGTCCTTAATGATACTTTGGCCTATCCAGGCTGAGAGATAGGTATGAAAGTATTGGACTATAGCGTGTAGCACTAACAAGCCCAACAATAAAAGGATCATTTTTACCATTCCGGGGTAATCTCCCAGGGCAATGTATTTGTCGATAGTTATCTGTATGATCCAGGGTCTGGTGGGTCCCAGAACTGCGGTAACCAACGTTAGGAATATCAAAAAATAAAAGGTGATCCTATAGGGCTTGATAAAGCTAAATAGCCTTTTCAATACCTTTAAGTCTACTATCTTACCGGTGATCTTTTCGTTTTCCACTTAATACTTTCAATAATAATTTCATCGGGATAAATTACCTGTGTCAAGAATAGCCCTTGCGGGGGAACTGACCGGCCTGCTTTTCGGCGATCATTGCTATCTAATATTTCTTTGAACTGTTTTAAAGTGCATCGTTTCAGTCCAACTTCCAGCAAAGTGCCTACCATCGCCCTTACCATCCCACGAAGAAACCTGTTTGCTGTAACGAAAAAGATAAGGTTTTCGTTTTGTTCCTCCCATCTGACCATCTCAACATGACAAATAAAATGATTTACCTCGGTTTTCACCTTACTAAAACATTGAAATTGCTCATGATCTAACAACAAGGCTGCCGCTTGGTTCATTAAGTCAATATTTAATTCCCTGTTATAGTAATAACTCAAACCATTGGAAAATGGATTCTTCAACCTATTGATTCGGTACTCGTAGCTGCGGGACAAGGCATCGAATCGAGCATGAGCCTCTGATGACACCTTATGGATCCCATGTATGGCAATGTCTTCTGGCAGCAATCCATTTAGTTTATGAAGGTGCTCAGGTAGTAGTAAACCTTCAGGTAAATCTAAATGAGCAAATTGCTGAGAGGCGTGCACGCCAGTATCTGTACGACCACTACCTACTATTTCGGAAGAACCAGGCCACAGCCTTTCAGCCGCCTGTTGAATTACCTCCTGAACAGTAGTAGCATTCTGCTGGACCTGCCAACCATGATAATTGCCCCCATTATAGGCTATTTCAAGGAAGTATCTCACGGTAGTTTTTGGTTTTTAGTTCCTGGGTGATTCAATTGCTAGCTGCTAATTGCTATTAGTGAATTGTTAATCAGCATTTAAACTTATGTACGATTACTATTCTTTTTGCATTGTAAAGACGGAGGCTTTTCTGTTACTTTACCCCGCAAGTTAACTTATCAAACACATGTTGCAAAGGGTACAATCCTTGTTTTTGGCCGGTGTTATTATTGCCATGGCCGTAGCCCTGCTCCTACCGGTATGGGAAGAAGTGCACCCAAATACAAACGAAAGCCTGACCGTGCACACATGGTATTCCATACGATCAGATGCTTCAGGAGTGCAAGAGACCATCTATGTGCCTTACCTCGCAGCCGGGGTATTGGTAATGATCACTTGCATAGTGGCCGTCGTTGAGTTTTTTAAATATAACAACCGCCCTACCCAATTAAAATTAGGCAAGCTTAATTCTTTGCTACTGATGGCAGTATTAGGGTTACTATTTTATCTGGTATATACTCAAGAAGACAAAATACTGCCAAATGAGAATGGTGATTATCAGGCCGGCATCATCTTGCCCATTGTAGCTTTGCTACTGAACTTTATGGCCGGAAAGTTCATCAATAAGGATGAAAAATTGGTGCGGTCGGTGGACAGGATTCGATAAAATTTAGTTATGAGCTTTTGGAATTTTTTTAAAACGAACCACCAGAATGATACCGATCAGTATCTACAGATGTTGATGAAAGTGGCGAAAGCCGACGGTCAGATTGACGAGAAAGAATATAGGTTTATTCAGGAATTAGGGCATAAATTCGACAAGACGCCCGGTCAGATTGATACTTTGCTCAATACAGATGTTGAAACCATAGCAGCACCTACTGGTCAGGATAAGTTAAGATTAGTATTTGATTTGATCTGTATTATGATGGTAGATAAGGATATCGATGACAATGAATTGGATATCTGTACCACTATGGCGACGAAATCCGGATTTGAACCCGAGCTAGTGAAGGATATCATTTACAGGATCAATCAAGAGATTGAGCAAGGGCAAACTGTGGTACAAGCCTACGAAAAGGTCTACGAAACATTAAAAAATGTATAACCTATGGG
>JBPCUG010000046.1:0-5081 GCA_051011275.1 Cyclobacteriaceae bacterium
GATCTACAACGAATTCAAGAATGTAGCTACTCAGTTTTTACAGAAGGAACAATTTTTACCAGTAGTTCCTACCGAAACTGAAGGCCAGAAAACGAGTCAAATTGACTATATCTATGAGCCTTCAAAAACCTTTATCATAGAAGAGTTGATCCCTAAATCTCTAAAGATCCAATTTTACAAGGCTTTGCTAGAATCCAATGCCGGAGAACATGGTGCACGCATGACAGCCATGGATAAGGCTACGGAAAACGCCGGGGAATTGCTCAAAGAACTACGCCTTACCTATAACCGTACCCGTCAGGCAGCTATTACCAAGGAGATCCTTGAGATTGTAGCTGGGGCCGAAGCGTTGTCGAGTAGCTAATACAACCAATAGCATACGGACCATCAAGGTGCGGTAGAGAAGATCGTTACTTTCCTACCGATACTATCCATTTTCCCTTCAATTGTATTTTCGCTGGATTAGGTGCTATTTTTGATAACTATGTTGTCAAGGATCTATTTTAATATAAGGGTATTGAGTCTGGATGTGGTATTAGGTGCCTGTTGTTCTGCTTTGTTTCTAGCAAGTTTTTTGAACGTTGAACTTCCTAAACTTATTTTACTGACTTTGGCCTTAGCGGTTTGGGTAATTTATACTACCGATCACTTGATTGATGCTTACAAAATAAATAAATCTGCTTCCTCAGCGCGACATGCCTTTCACCAAAAGCATTTTAAGGTCATGCTGGCTGTGGTGTTATTGGCAACCGGCATTGCCCTTTATCTTGTCACGCTTATTCCGTCTCCGACCAGATCCTGGGGTTTTTATCTTGTTGGAATGGTATTAGTGTATTTCGCCATTTTAACCGTTTGGAAACAACAATCGCTTTTTTTTAAGGAGGTCATGGTTGCCCTGGTTTATACCGGTGGAATATTCATAGGCCCATTGACCGCATTGGAAGTTTCGATCCCATTTAAGGCTTGGCTTTTGTTCACTCAGTTTGCCGTGCTAGCTTTTGTCAACCTACTTGAGTTTTCTTTTTATGAGCAAAATATAGATCGGTCCGATGGACAAGGATCAATAGTTTTGAAAATAGGCAGAAGGCGTACTCAAAGAGTTATCTGGATATGCCTGGTCCTATTATTATTAAGTACCGGTCCCTTGATCATCGGATTTTGGCAGGATCTGGCTATGATCAAAGCACAAGCTTTGGTGTTTCTGATGAGCCTTACCATGGCAAGTATTATGTTATTTAAAGAGTTTTTCAAGGCCAAAGAACGTTATCGCATGCTGGGGGATGGGGCTTTTATTTTTCCTGTATTTTTTATTTAGATGAGCAATAACTTCGATCAGGTGGCCTTTGCTTATGACCGATTGGCTAGATTGATATTTGGCAGGTCAATTAATCTTGCGCAAGATTGTTTTCTAGAGGAAGCCCCCTCATCTGCTTCAGTGCTAATATTGGGCGGAGGGTCTGGTCGAGTGCTGACCGAATTATTATCCAGAAAGCCGAAAGCTAAAATCACCTATCTGGAAGCTTCACAAACTATGCTAGATTTAACCAGGGAACGTCTGAAGCACTGGCCCGAAGCTCAAGTCAACCTGATCAAGGGAACGGAGCAATATTTGTCAAAAGGCCAATATCAGTTCGACGTAGCAATTACTCAGTTTGTTTTGGATGTCTATGAGCCAACCGAGCTTCAGAAAGCAATGGCTTTGCTTGATCAAAGCCTAAAGCCGTCAGGTAAATGGATCTTTGCTGATTTTTGTTTATCGACTCCATGGTGCCATCGTTGGTGGCAATGGGTGTTAGTTAAGTTGATGTACTGGTTTTTTGCTATCACCACAAATATTAAGGCTAGATCCCTGGGTGATTTTAGAGATCACTTTCGAACTATCGGGTGGAAATCAAAAAAGAGTAAGAAGTTTTATTCCGGTATGATAGTAGCAGAGATACTGCAAAAGTCCTAACCGCCAACTGATCCAAGCCATTGAAACCATCCTATTAAAACTCTGGTGACTAAGTATACCAAAGCCAGCATAATCAAAATAAGCAAAGCGAATACCAGTAGTAACAACCCTATCCCACCGCCTTTGTATTTTCCCTCCAGTTGATGCTTCTTAAGAAGTAGTAGATTTCGTTGGTTTGCTTTGAATCCAAAATCAAAAATATCCCCAAGTATGGGAATACTGCTGAGCAAATAGTCGAACACGATATTGGCAATCATAAGCAAAGCAACCTTCATGCTTATGCCTTTGCGGACCATAGAAAGGATCATTGTGCCGGAGATAGCATAGCCGAGCATATCACCCAAAAAAGGGATCAGCCCGATTATAGGATCTAGGCCAAACCTAATATTGGTCCCCGGAATGCGAAAAGCAGTATCCATCCAATGTGTCAGCTTTTCGATCCAAGCTAATTCAGTAGGGGTGTTTTTCAATGGACTGTTGAGGTCGGCCATATAATAAGGCTATCGAAAAACTTTCTTTTTATAAAAATAAGCTTTCAAATACTCCTCATCTTCTGACTCTTGAACTAGGTCCTTACCATCAAAACCATTTTCTTTGGCGATAGCTGCTACCCTGCCTTGATTGTTCATAAGAACGTCCGGTTGATGCTTGGCGATCGGATCTTGATAGGCTTCAGTAGGGGAGACGATCTCCCACCCGTGACCTCTTAAATGTAAGATCAGGTCATCTAGAAATAAAGCAGCCAGGTCATTTTCGTGTAGCAGCAGTACATGTTGTGGCGATCGGCCTAGAGTTTTCCGGGCGATCTTATCATAAAATTGAATGCTCTTCCAAATATGTTCGATATAAAGATCCCTTAGCAACCCGTAGTGGATCTTCTCATTTTTCTTTAATGCATCCTGGTATAACTTATTAAGATACCAGTCATAATTATCAACCGTTACGTATCCGTTGGTATATCCCATTGTCCGTAGGGCATAGCGCAGGTTATTTCTGATACGCTCTTCCTTGCCTTCGTCCAAAAAAGGAAACCTGAACCAAGGTTTGAACCCAGGCAAATCTTTCAGCAGCGAATCAGCCAACTTAATATCCTGAATGTAGTTTTCAACGCCCATTTCATCAATGTGCCCATGGGAATGAGTGTGGTTGGCGATTAAGTGCCCCGCTTTGGCATACATTTTCAAACGCAACGAACCTTCGGCATTGAGCTTACTCGAATTGGCAAAAAAGGCCACCTGCGGTACATTGTATTCTTCCAACTTCTTTATGAGAATCTCACTTCTTTTCAGACCTTTATAAAGGTTGCCGTCCTGCATCGGTGCGTCATCGAAGGTAAGCGCGATACGCTGGGCGCACAAAGGACTAGTGAGGATTATCAATCCAATTATTAGGGATACTACAATTGCAATATTGAACTTGAGTGCCATTGGAAGGAAGATAATAATTTTTAAGGTGGGTTCAACTATTTAAGGATATTCAAATTTGCCGTAACTGGTTTCAATACTCAATCGTTTCGTTTTACTGGGTTCAACCCGTCCCACAACCCTAGCTTCAATATTAAAAGAGCCGGCAATGTCGATAATATCTTGCGCACAATCGGGAGGCAGGTATATTTCCAAGCGATGCCCCATATTGAAAACTTGGTACATTTCATGCCAATCAGTCTTACTTTCCTTCTGGATCAAATCAAAGAGGGGAGGGGGATCAAACAGGTTATCTTTCACCACATGAAATGAGTCAATAAAGTGCAATATCTTGGTTTGCGCTCCCCCCGAACAGTGGATCATTCCGTGGATCTGGGCTTTTAGGGTTTCGAAAATCGCTTTCACTACTGGAGCGTAGGTGCGAGTAGGGGACAGGACCAGCCTGCCAGCGTCCAAACCGGTATCCTCAATCAAGTTGGTCAGAAATTGGCTGCCGCTATAGCATAGCTCTTCAGGAAGCATGGGATCGAAACTTTCAGGATATTTTTGGGCCAGTATCTTGCTAAACACGTCATGCCGGGCCGAGGTAAGTCCATTACTACCCATGCCACCATTGTATTCGGTCTCATATGTCGCTTTGCCAAATGATGCTAAGCCAACAATTACATCACCTTCAGAAATATTGGCGTTGTCAATTACTTCTTCCTTCCTTATTCGGGCTGTTACGGTACTGTCCACTATTACTGTTCGGACCAGGTCCCCAACATCTGCTGTTTCGCCTCCGGTACTCACAATCCCGATCCCATGTTGTTGCAGCATGGCCAAGGTTTCTTCAGTACCATCTATAATGGCTTTTATTACCTCACCGGGAATCAAGTTTTTATTACGCCCTATGGTAGAGGAAAGCAGAATATTGTCAAGCACACCGACACACAGTAGGTCATCGGTATTCATTACTACCGCATCTTGGGCGATGCCTTTCCAAACCGATAGATCACCAGTCTCCTTCCAGTACATGTAAGCCAGTGATGATTTGGTACCGGCACCATCGGCATGCATGACGTTGCAATAGGCTGGGTCCCTGCCTAGATGATCCGGAACGATCTTGCAGAAGGCTTTAGGGAAAAGGCCTTTGTCCAGGTTTTTGATTGCCTGGTGCACATCTTCTTTAGTGGCCGAGACACCTCTTTTTTGGTAACGCTGATCCATTCTTTATTGAGCAAAAATAAGAAAAGCCTCTCGATTGAAAGGCTTTTCCTATTTAATTTTCTTAGACCCTAGTTGTCATCCGGGTCCGGCTCATTTTCCTCCTTCTTCACATCTTTCAGCTCTTCCATTTTTCCTGTGTCTTTATTGAGCTCAAACACCTTGATCTCCGTGCGACGGTTCAACTGCCGTCCTTCCGGGTTGTCTGTGCCATCAGGGTTCTCATTTGCAGCCCTAGGCCGGGTCTCACCATATCCTCGGGCACGGATCCGATTCTTATCGATGCCATTTGAGATCACATAATTAACCGCTGATTCAGCCCTGCGACTGGAAAGGTTCATGTTGTAGGTATCCGGTCCCTTACTGTCAGTATGTGATCCTAATTCTATCTTTATTTCTGGGTTATCATTGAGAAAACGTACCAATTTATCCAGCTCTGTAGCTGCAGAAGCTTGAATATTTGCTGAGTCAAACTCATAGTAAATGTCTTCCAAGAC
>JBPCUG010000047.1:0-4107 GCA_051011275.1 Cyclobacteriaceae bacterium
AAAGATGCCGGACTTAGCAATATGGAAGTCATCTTGGCTGCAACAATGGAAAATGCCCGGTTTTTCCAGATAGATTCCAGATTGGGCAGTATTGAGGAAGGTAAAATCGCGGATCTAATTTTATTGCGGGAAGATCCTCTTCAGGATTTAAAAGCCATGAGAAGTGTCGAAAAAGTAATGTTGAATGGGGTGTTTGTCGATTTCGAATAGGAACAACAAATTTTTTAGGGCGGATATATTGCAATAGAGGTTACAAAGTAGACTTTTCCCAATTAATTCAAAGTACGGTATTTTTTACTCTTAGCCATCAGTTAGATTGCATGGAAATGCTCCTTATTAGCTTCCAGATTGCTTATATTAGCATTACCAGTATGTGATTATTTCAACCATTCATGCTATGAAACCTCTATCCATTGCTTCAAGGATCTGGGTACTATTACTGTTTTTTAGTCCAGATTTATCAGCCCAGTTTCAGGAGGAAATTGACAGCCTATTAATTATAGTCACCTCAGCTCCTGATGATACTAATAAGGTGAAAATTTATCAAGATCTGAGCTGGAATTATGCCGGGACCCGCTCTGAAACTGCATTAGCCCGTCTTTACGCAGACAGTATGAGATTGCTTTCCGAAAAACTCGGGCATGAAAAAGGAGTTATGAAATCACATCTGTGCTATGGTGTTGTCGACCGACATGAGGGAAACTACACCCAGGCTTTAGAACATTTTGATAAATATGTAAATTTTTTCAAAGAAACAGGCAATTTGAAATTAGAAGCTGCTGGGTGGTACCAGATCGGAACGGTACAACAGGAGTTGGGCAATTTCGATAAAAGCATGGCCGCCTATGAATATATTCTAAAGATCCACGAAAAAAACGAGAACTGGAACAGTGTGGTGGCTACCTTGAACGGCATTGGTATCATCTATAAGAAAATCGGCAACTATGACCAAGCAATAAGAAATTATCAAAAAGCTGTTGCGGTTAATGATAGTTTTAACTTGGGCCGGGACCTTACTTATATCAAATTTAATATTGGCAACTCATTTGCCGAGCAAGAGCAATATGAGGAGGCATTAAACGCTTTTCAAGAGAGCCTAAAAATCGCCACAGAGTTTGACAACCAACACGGCATATCAGCGAATCTATATGCAAATGGTTGGATCCTTAACATGATGAAAAAACACGAGCAAGCGCTGGACTACCATCAAGAAGCACTTAGACTCAGAGAACAACTTCCACAAAAAAGGGATGTTGCTATTAGCATGATGGAGGTAGGCCACACGTACGGTAAACTGATGCAATACTCTCTGGCTGAAGAAAAGTTAAAACAGGGGCTGATGCTAGCTAAGGAAATAGGAACGAAATTGTATATACGAAATGCATATGACTATCTGTCTCAACTTTATATTTCGAGTAAAGACTATGTGAAAGCTTATGAAAGTAAGGAATTGTACCACGCGCTTAATGATAGCATCTTCAGCGAGGAAAAGGTCAAACAGATCAATGAGCTCCAAACCAAATATGAAACCGCAGAAAAAGATCAACAAATTGCACTTCTAGCCAAGGAAAAAGAAGTCGAGCAAAAAGAAGCCCAGCGCCAGGCTGCCATAAAAAAAGCCTCCTTTGGAGGAATAGGATTAATCGCTCTACTGGCCGGCCTACTGGTTTACACGCTATATCAGAGATTGAAAAATCAGAAAATAGTGGCATCCAAAAACGATGAGGTTAAAGAAGCCAATTTCAAAAGGCAGTTGACCGAATTGGAGATGAAGGCACTGCAAGCTCAGATCAATCCGCACTTCATCTTTAATTGTATGAACTCGATCAATCAGATGATATTAGAGAATGACAACCAAAACGCATCTAAATACCTGACCAAATTTAGTAAGTTGATTAGATTAGTATTGGAAAACGCAGAAGAGCCAGAGGTTTCCCTTAAAGATGAGCTTGCCATGCTGGAAGCTTATATTCAACTGGAGGCGCTACGGTTCAATGGGGAGATCAAATACCAAATCAAAATCAAAGAAAACATCGATCCTGAAAACACTTACATGCCCTCCATGGTATTACAACCTTTTGTGGAAAACGCTATTTGGCATGGATTGATGCCCAAAAAAGATGCGGGAGATGGATTGATCTCAATAACCATCAAGCAAGATCAGGATCAGTTGCTATGCCTGATTGAGGATAACGGTGTTGGCCGCGAAAAAGCGTTAGAACTACAACAAAAGTCGGTTTGGAAAAGTAAATCCTTGGGATTAAAGATCACTGAAGAGCGTCTTAAGTTGTTAAGCCAGGAATTGCAAAAGCAATTGATCAGGATCACCGATCTAAAAGATACGGTCGGCAGAGCCCTGGGAACCAGGGTAGAAGTAAGTATTCCGAATGCTTAAAAACTATGATTAGAGCAGTCATAATCGACGATGAGCACTACGGGCGACAAGCCCTTCAAAAGGCGCTAGGGCAATATTGCCAGGATGTGGAAATTATGGACGCCTGTGAAAGTCCCGAGCAAGGGTTGGAGTGCATTAAGCGGTTGAAACCTGATTTGGTTTTCTTGGATATAGAGATGCCCAAAATATCGGGGTTCGACCTATTGCAACAATTGGCCCCCATCGATTTTGAAGTGATCTTTGTTACCTCCTACGATCAATATGCAATAAAGGCCATCAAGTTTAGCGCGCTGGATTATTTACTAAAGCCCGTAGATGTAGACGATCTTATGCATGCAGTAAACAAGGCCAAAGGGCATATGCGAACTACTGGAGGCGCTTACCGGTACCAGTCAGTGCTTAACAACATACATTATAAATCAGGGAGGATTGAAAGGTTGGCAGTTCCAACTTTGGAGGGAATTGACTTTTTTAATACTGATGATATTATCTATTGCCACGCCGATGGCAACTACACTACCCTGTACCTTACTAACCAGCAAGAAGAGGTTATATCCAAAAACCTGAAGGATTTTGAGAACCTCTTGTCAGGGTCGGGTTTTTGTCGGGTGCATAACTCTTCCCTGATCAATATGCAGCACGTACAAAAGTATATCAAAGGGGAAGGGGGTTATGTCCTCCTCACCGACGATCATCATGTGGATATTTCCCGGCGTCGGAAGGATATATTTTTGGGCATGCTGGATAAAGTTTGATTAGTTCCATCACTTCTGAAGAAGTTTTTTTGGATGTACCTGTCAGAAGGAAATTCAAGTAACGCTAGGTAATTTTTTAATAGCGCCAAATATTTCTTTAGACGACCAGCTATTCACTGACACCAACCACCTATCCGTTCGGGTTAGCCACACAGCCATCTCGTAGCTAATTTTGGAAATGTTTTTGAAACCGGTCCATTAAAAAACCCGAAAAACCATTATTCAAACTAAAATCAGCAGCTATGAAAATGATTAAAACCAGCCTTTTTCTAATTATCCTTTTCTTTTGTCTTGGCCCAATGCTCGGCTGCAATTCAGAAGATGAACAACCCGATCCCTGCCTTGAGTTCGAGTGTTTCAATGGTGGCACCACAGTAGCCGGCGTTGATAGTTGTGAATGCGAGTGCCCGGATGGCTATGTAGGAGCGCAATGTGAGACAGAAATTACCTGTGTGGATATTGGATGTCCCGAAGGGCAGTCTCCTAACCCGAATAACGATTGCCTTTGCGAATAGTAGTACAATGATTGCCCCTCTCAGGAGAAAGGGGACCAAGCGGTAAGGAATGCACAGATGGTTAGAAGGCAGTTTTCTGATAACACATAGGAGAGGCGAAGTCCTTGGGACTGAGTGGTAATTGGAACCTAGGATACTGGTCTCTCCGCTTTTCTAAGCTATTTCCAAATGACAATTGGGTGACAAACCGACTGGTTAGCATTCTCAATTATCAACGCAACCATCCAATTATGAAAGCGAGTCCTATTTTCTTGATGTTGCTGATCCTGATGGTAAAATCCGCGCTTGCCCAGGAAAATGATAACTGTGCCGATGCCATTATCCTAACCGTTGATAATGCTTGCAAGGCATCAATATATACCAACATTGGCGCCTCTGCAGAAGCAGAAACAATAGCGCAAGATCCCTCCTGTGGTTTGTACCAAGGAGGAGATGTTTGGTT
>JBPCUG010000048.1:0-7441 GCA_051011275.1 Cyclobacteriaceae bacterium
GTTGTAACCCTATTTAAGCCCTGATTTACTTTTTAGACGGACAGTTTAGGGTGAAGTCACAGATAAGGCCGATTTTTTATTTGCTTTCAGAGAAATGGTGCCAAAAAACAGCATAATAGCAAGTCTAGGCTAGATTTTCAACCGCCTCTTTTGGCTTAGTTTTCACGGTTTTATCAATACTGGCATTGATCTCAAAGCCAATCAGGATAATCACCGATACTAGAGAAAGCCAAACCATCAAGGCGATCAGCGCTCCTATCGAGCCATAAAACTTGTTGTAGGCCCCAAAATTATTGATGTAGTAGGTAAAACCAAAAGTCACAGCCAAGCTAAGTAAGGCAGCTGTCAGGGACCCGGCGGAAAAGAACTTCCATCGATCGTGAACTGCTGGAGCTAGATAGTAAATAGCTGAAATAGTAATAAGGAAGATCAAAAAGAGCACCACAAATCGAAGGGCAATTACAAGATAGATCACATAATTTTCGATATAAGTTACCTCTGTGCTTAGATATACAATGACCTGCCGACCTGCCACCAGGAGAATCATAGCAAGGAACAAAACAACAGCAAGCATTATGGTAAGGCTGGTGGCGATAAATCTGGTTTTAAAAAAACCACGGTTCTCCACTGTTCGATAACATTTGTTGAATGCAGTCATCAATGATACCATCCCATTAGTAGCCAAGAACAGGGAAAAGATAAAACCGAAAGAGAGCAATCCGCCCCGCCTTTTAACGATGATGTCTTCAATAGTTGAAGCGACTACATCAAACATACTGGCGGGCAACCAACCCTCCAGAAACTGCATGATCTGTTGATCCAGCTCGGGTAGCTCTGGCACCTGTATATAAGGAACCAGGGTAAAAATGAAAATGATGGCTGGAAAAATGGCTAAAGTAAAATTAAATGCAACGCCATTGGCTCTAGTAACAATCTCGTCATTACGGAGTTTCTCCAGGAAGACAACAATAATATCATAAAGCGAGACCCCACGCTTTTTTAGGCGCGCCTTTTTAAGAAGTTTGACCAGTCGATCATAATGGATGGAATTGAGTACCTTATTTTTGATCTTTTCCTTCATGAAAAATAAGGGTTCAATAGCTGTAGCATCACCTCGGGAGGTCGGCAAGGCTTTCCTGTAGCCATATTTACAAATGCAAGTTGTGTTTCTCCTTGATGGATCAGTTTCTTTGCCTCATCAAATACGTCGTAATAAAAGCCGATCCTAACAGTAGGGGGTGTTTTAATAGCTACCTCAATAGTAAGCAACTCGTCATACTTCGCTGGATGCAGGAAGGTAGAGCGGTTTTCCAAAACCGGCATCATTATCCCTTGATTTTCCAGCTCTTTATAAGCAAAACCTAAGCTTCTTAAGCTTTCCACTCTAGCCACCTCGTAATAGGTGGAATAGTTGCCATAATAGACATAACCCATTTGATCTGTTTCGGCATATCTTACTCTTACTTGGATCCGGTGGCTGAACATGTATGGCTATCGATAGACTCTGGAACGGTTTAACTCATTTTGGTATAGTCTGGCATAGCGAAGGTGCTGAGTAAGATTAGTGGCAAAGTTATGATAACCGGAGAAATCTTCTTTGGCGCACATATAAAGATACTGGTGGGATTCGTAATTCAAAACTGCATCGATTGAACTAATAGATGGCAAGTAGATCGGTCCCGGAGGAAGACCCCCGTGTATGTAGGTATTATAGGGAGAATCTATTTCTTTATCTTTGTCCAAAACCCGTTTGACCGTAAAGTCCCCGCCGGCAAATATCAAAGTCGGATCACTATCTAGTTTCATTCCCCTTTTAAGCCGATTGATATATAATCCCGCAATTCTCTTTCTTTCATCTGCATGAGTCAGCTGCTCAGCTTCCACAATAGAGGCCAATGTAGCTACTTCCTGCAGGTTCATGTCAAGTTCGTTGGCTTTGGCAGTACGCTCGTCGTTCCAAAATTTTTGGTATTCATCATACATTTTTCCCAATAAGTTCTCGCCACTTGTGGTCCAATATACCTCGTATGTATTTGGTATAAACATCCCAATGATGTTGCCTTGGCTAAATCCGTATTGGGCTATAGTGGCACTATCCTGTAGCAATGGCAATAGCTCGTCGGGAGTTAGATGGATATTTTGGCATATTTTTGCTGCTAGATCCGGAATCGTACGGACATTATTAAAAGTGATATTAACCGGAGTCTGACTTCCTGACCTAAGTAAGCGGATAGCTTCAATATTTGTCATATCCCCCTTTAACAAGTACCGGCCGGGCTTAACGTTCTCCTGGTAATCCATCTGCTTGGCCAAAAAACTAAACGAGACAGCATCAGTTAAAAATTTTCCGTGGAATAGTGAATCGCGGACCGTATCAAAAGTGGCACCATTGGGAATAAGCAGATGACGATCGTCCTGTTCCACCAGTATGTTTGGTGTTTTGACGATCTGGTAGATATAAAAGGAAAGAGTAGTGAGTAAAATAGAAAAAATTACTATGGTTACGATCAGTAACTTGCGACCCTTCATAGAGCAAAATTAATAATTAGTTACTAATTCCATAAATTAGGCAAATCAGATTCAAAATGATCATCTTCTACAACTGATCAAGTGAACCAGCCACTGCTTATCGAACTACAATATTTACCTTGTTTAGAATACTTTGCCGCACTAAATAAGCATAAAGTGGTGGTTATGGAGAAGCATGAGCATTATGGAAAGCAGAGCTACCGCAACCGCTGCAGAATACTAACTGCGAACAAAGTAATGAGTCTATCAATTCCGGTGAAGAAAAACCATTCCTCGAAGGTCATTGCTGATGTGGAAATTGATTACAGTCAAAAGTGGTTGTCTCAACATTGGAATACCATTAGTTCCGCCTATGGGAACGCCCCGTATTTCGAATATTTCTCTGAATATTTTTATAAGATCCTATTTAAGAAAAATAGATTTTTGTTTGACTTAAATTTGGAGCTACTTTCGATTATTTTAGACCTATTGCAATGGCCTAAAGATTTGAAAACCACGGAAGTGTATCATCCTTCACCGGCCTCAGGCTATGAAGATCTTAGGGATATGATCCACCCAAAGAGATCATACAAAAAAAATAATTTATATGAGCCATGTAATTATAATCAGGTTTTTGGCAAAAACTTTGTAAGAAATTTAAGTATTATTGATCTTCTATTTTGCCAAGGACTAGAAGCAAAACAGGTGATTAAACAATCTACATTTGGCAGCCATGGAAACAATTGTTGAAAGAAATTTGTTTTTCCATTGCATTAGTCCCAAAAAATAAAAGGATTCTTGGCATAATAAATTGATTCAATATACATTTACATATGTACCATACAATTTGGTCCTGATCCGTTATGGAGGCAAAATTTTCAAATAGGGTAAAAGAGGTTATTTCACTTAGCAGAGAAGAGGCTTTGCGCTTGGGCCATGATTACATAGGCACCGAGCATCTTTTGTTAGGCATGATCAGAGAAGGAGAGGGTGTAGCGATAAGCCTGTTGCAAAAACTTGGTGTCTCAATTGAAGATCTTCGAGTGGCTATCGAGCAAGCTACTAAAGGAACTGCAACCAGCGATGTTAAAAACCTGGCCAATATTCCTCTTACCAGACAATCCGAAAAGGTGCTTAAGATCACCTATCTGGAAGCCAAGATCTTTAAAAGTCAACTGATCGGTACGGAGCACTTACTGCTTTCTATTCTTAGAGATGAAGACAACATTGCCTCCCAAATTATGGAAAAATTCGAAATCAATTACGAGGTTGTAAAAGAGTTATTGGAATACCAAACGGAAAATCCCATGGCTTCGTCAGATACCGATGATCCCGATGATGATTCATCAAGGATTTTTGGCAGTTCTTCCTCAAAAGAGCCGTCAAAAGGTTCTGAAAAATCAAGAACTCCTGTCTTGGATAATTTTGGCCGGGATCTTACCAAACTGGCTGAAGAGGAAAAACTGGATCCTATTGTTGGTAGGGAAAAAGAAATAGAACGCGTTGCTCAGATTTTAAGTCGGCGTAAAAAGAATAACCCAATTTTGATTGGTGAGCCTGGAGTGGGGAAAACTGCCATAGCCGAAGGTCTTGCCCTTCGCATCATTCAAAAGAAAGTTTCGAGGGTTCTCTTTGGGAAAAGAGTAGTGACGCTTGATTTGGCATCTCTTGTGGCTGGAACTAAATACAGAGGGCAGTTTGAGGAACGAATGAAAGCGGTAATGAATGAATTGGAGAAATCACCGGAAGTAATTCTCTTCATTGATGAATTACATACAATTGTTGGTGCTGGTGGTGCCTCGGGTTCTCTGGATGCTTCAAATATGTTTAAGCCAGCCTTAGCCCGGGGGGAGATCCAATGCATAGGTGCTACCACCCTGGATGAATACCGGCAGTATATTGAAAAGGACGGAGCTTTGGCTCGAAGGTTCCAAATGGTTATGGTTGATCCTACAACCCCAGAGGAAACCTTGGATATATTGAATAACATAAAGAATAAGTACGAGGACCATCACCATGTCAACTATACGGACGAGGCGATTGCGGCTTGTGTAAAACTTTCCGATCGATATATCAGTGATCGATATTTGCCTGATAAGGCTATTGATGTGCTTGATGAGGCCGGCTCTAGGGTACATATAAACAACATCTATGTGCCCGATGATGTAGTGAAGTTGGAGGACGCCATAGAAAACATTAAGAAAGAGAAAAATCGTGTTGTTAAAAGCCAAAAGTACGAAGAGGCAGCGCAGCTGCGTGATAAGGAGAAAAAATTGATCGATCAACTGGATGCGGCGAAGCTAAAGTGGGAGGAAGAAACCAAGACCAAGAGGTATACCGTAGATGAAGAAAATGTAGCCGAAGTGATCGGGATGATGACCGGTATTCCTACTAGCAGGATTGCTCAAAAAGAGAGTCTGAAACTGCTTGGCATGGGGGATCAATTGAAAGATCGCGTAATTGGTCAAACTGAGGCGATAGATAAGCTTGTAAAAGCAATTCAAAGGACAAGAGTAGGCTTGAAGGACCCCAAAAAGCCAATAGGATCATTTGTATTCCTGGGACCAACCGGAGTTGGTAAAACCGAATTGGCTAAAGTGTTGGCCACCTATCTGTTTGATAAAGAAGATGCACTGATTCGTGTAGACATGAGTGAATACATGGAGAAATTCAGTGTATCACGATTGGTAGGTGCCCCTCCGGGATATGTAGGATATGAGGAAGGCGGGCAGCTTACCGAGAAAGTGCGTCGGAAGCCTTATAGTGTGGTACTCTTGGACGAAATTGAGAAAGCGCACCCAGACGTCTTCAATATTTTATTGCAGGTAATGGACGATGGTATCCTTACCGACGGCTTGGGACGAAAAGTTGATTTTAGGAATACTATTATAATCATGACCTCCAATATTGGTGCCAGGGATTTAAAGGATTTTGGTGCTGGTATCGGGTTTTCTCCGAAAAGCAAGAATGACAGCTTAGACGAGATAATGAAGTCGACTATTACCAAGGCACTGAAAAAGACCTTCAGTCCGGAATTCCTCAATCGATTAGATGACGTGATCGTCTTTAACTCACTGAAAAGAGAAGACATTCATAAAATTATCGAAATCACTTTGACCAAGCTTTTCACTCGCATCTCGGACTTGGGTTACAAAGTGGAGCTTACCAATAAAGCCAAGGATTTCCTTGCCGATAAGGGCTTTGACCCACAATACGGTGCAAGGCCATTAAATCGGGCTATTCAAAAATACCTGGAGGATGCTGTTGCTGAAGAGATCCTAAAAGGCGATGTCGCAGAAGGTGATATAATTGTAGCCGATTACAACGGCAAAGGTGAAGAGCTCCTTCTCAAGGTGAAGAAGAAGAAAGTACCCAAAGAGGAAAAATAGCATCAAAAAAAGGAGGCGCCAGCCTCTTTTTTTATACTCCTCAAAATCATCGAATTTCAGGCATAGGCTGCAAAAATTCACTGGAATCTAATCATTATCAATAGGATTTTTCTCAGATAGTTTGTTATTATTTGTACATCTAACAACAATTAATTAACTTGCTTTGGTTTTCCCCTTTTAAAACCTAAATAACGCCAAAACAAGCTAAAATGAAATTGTGGGTCTGTACAATATTTTTGACTTTAGGGTTATTACAAATTAGTTATGCACAAAGGGTAAGAAATGTCGTTGCTGAATTCCAAGACCAACGGGTCCAGATAAGGTATGATCTGATTGGAGAGTTACCCGGTCAGATTTTTGAAGTAGAGTTGTACGGGAGTTTGGATAATTTTGCCAAGCCTTTACTGTATGTTGAAGGAGACGTGGGAGATCA
This sequence comes from Cyclobacteriaceae bacterium, assembly GCA_051011275.1. Lineage (GTDB taxonomy): Bacteria > Bacteroidota > Bacteroidia > Cytophagales > Cyclobacteriaceae > JBPCUG01. Next base: position 6,331 of record JBPCUG010000048.1, read on the forward strand.
AATAGGTTCAGGGCGATCTAAATCCGTCTACTGGGATGCACAAAGGGAATTGGTTAGCTTCTCAGGGGATATCACTTTTGAGGTCAAAGCGCGTTTGGTTTTCTCCCCTCTAGCTCTAACAAAGCCAGGAAGAGATGAGGTTGCCAAAAGGGGTGAAAGGCTGGAAATACGCTGGCTGGGCCGTATGCGGGGGGAACGGGTTCATCTCGACCTTTATCAGAATGAATCCAAAGTGTTATCCATTGGATCGGTGGCTAACGATGGAGCTCATAATTGGACAATCCCACGAGGGCTTAAGCCAGGATCCAACTATTTTATTCAGATCAAAGGTAGTAGATCGGCGAAAAGTACCAATAGCCACCCATTTGCAATCAAAAGAAAAGTACCATTAGCAGCTAAATTTCTCCCTTTCGCGGTGGTTATTCCCATTGCTGTAGTTTTAATGAATAAGGATAATGGTTCAGGTGAAGACATTATCTTACCTGCTCCTCCGGGTGCTCCAGATTGATTGATATTCGTAGACAAGTGAGATAGAGGATGACCTTATACCCCAAAATCAGATGGATTAGCTTGCTCGCATTGGCATTTCAGATGTCCTATGCTTCCTATGTCTATGCCCAAACCCCCCCCACAATAACCAGCCCGAATACGGCGGATGCAGCCGAGAATCAGACATTTGTGATCGATGTACAAGCTTTTGATGCAGAGGGAGACACAGAGGGCGGCGGAGGTCTTACCTATAGCTTGAACCTGACCACTGGAATCGACGATGCTTTGTTCGCTATAGATATTAATACCGGCATACTGACTTTTCTTGCAGCTCCTGACTTTGAAGCTCCTGGAGATGTGGGAGGTGACAATATATATAATGTAGAGGTAACAGTTACTGATAGTGAGGCGATCCCTTTAACCGGTGTACAAAACCTGGTCGTAACAGTCACTGATGTTAATGAACCACCTACTATTACCAGTGCCTCCTCTGTGAGTGTTGCTGAGAACCTGACCTTTGCCATTAATGTGCAAGCCACCGATCCTGAAGGAGAAACTGAAGGTGGTGGAGGTCTTACCTACAGTTTTACTAATGTAGCTGGTGGAGGTGTCGACAATGGGC
>JBPCUG010000049.1:0-5523 GCA_051011275.1 Cyclobacteriaceae bacterium
TTTCATAGGGTTTCACCGTAGTGCAACTATAAGTCATCGTGCATATGACACCAACACAAAGTAGGCCCTTAATTGATTTCAATATCCCTAGAGCTGAAGACTTCATTTTGATCGTTTATAATAATACAAGAAGTATTTCTCATCGCATTTACAAATCGAATACCTTTCTCAGCTCCCATAACATTGACGGCCGTGGCCAAAGCATCAGAGATAGTAGCTGACTCATGCACAATACTCACACTTTTAATACCAGAAAGCGGCTTTGCAGTTTTTGGATTTAGAGTATGTGAATATTTGATACCATCATCGGTAAAGAATTGATATTGGTTGCCAGAAGTTGAAATGGATCGGTTCCTCAAAGGGATCTTAAGCAATACTTGTTTATTATCATCCGGATTCGTAATACCAACCCACCAGGGCTGGCCTTCTAGGTTTGCACCCCAAGCTGCAATATCTCCACTAGCATTGATCACCCCGGATTCTATTCCTTCATCTAGTAGCAGATCTTTTGCTTTATCGGCTGCAAGGCCTTTGCCTATCGCTGCCAAACTTATCTTTGAATCTGGCTTTTGTAAGAAAGCATAGTTGGTTTTATCCAAATGCAAATATTTGTAGCTAATGATTTGAGATCTTTGATCAACCAATTGTTGGGAGGGATGCCTATGAGAGTTCCTATCGAAATTATATAGATTCTTTGCCGCAGCAGTAGTGATATCAAATGCGCCATCGGTAATCTCCGAGATATACTGGCATTGGAGCAGCAGTTGATAAACTTCCTCAGATAACCTCACCGGATTTCTACCGGCATTGATATTGATTTTACTGACTTCAGATCCAGGTAAGAATTCACTCAGTTTTGCCTCAAGTCTTTGGATCTCTGCTATTGCTTTTCCCGTCATATGTGCTGCCCTACCTTTGTTAGTTTCCACCAGTTTGATGGAGAATTGTGAGCCCATAAGTTTGAGGCCTTGTGTATAGACCAGGCGTTGGGTCTGATGTTTAGTGGCTAAGCGCACGCAAAAATTCTTTTTCAGCTCCGGGTGAATAGGGAATTACCTGGCTCTTGGTTTGTTTATGATCTATCACTAAAATTCTTGGGAATACGCCCTCTGGGTTATATGCCTCGGCCAGCTCCTTATTTTCCGCCACTTTTTCTTTCGAGAAACTGTTATTTCGAGGAAAATCTACATTATGAATGATATAGTTCTGTTCAATTTCTCTCAGTATGGTTTGTTTATCTAGTACTTGCTGTTTAAAGTGCATACAGCCATGGCACCAATCGGATCCACTAAACACTAATAATATCTGCTTGCCTTCTTTTTTTGAAAGGGCGATGGTCTCAGCAAAAGGATTTTCGATATCGCTAAAGAACGGAAATATGGCCAGAAGAAAAACTAGCAGCTTGAGATGCATCATATAGTAATAGCTAATTGATCCTAATGCTAACGAAAAACACTGGTTTAAGTTAATCCAAAATTACCAAATAAACTTCTCCATAGTTTCCTATTTAACAATCAACTTAGCGGTTTGACTGCCGTATTGTGTGATTTTCCTAACCACGTAAAATCCAGGATCAAGCTTTTCTGTCGAAATTGTAAATGGCTGCCCTTCTCTTGGGATCAAGGTTGATTTCCGTCCATTAATATGTATGATCTCGATATTTGCCAGAGTTTGTCTCTCATTTACAATGATTTTTACATCAGATCCTTGCTTGACAGGGTTAGGATACAGAGCAAATATATCTAACTCAGGATTGTCTTCGGTAAGAGCCGTTACTATCCCATCGAAATACCGTTCAGCATTATTAAATGCGGCTATTCCTACTTTCTCACCAATAATACGCCCTGGGATATCATCAGCAGGAGGATGGATGCCTCCCCATATTCGGGAAAGGCTGGTTTGATCTGAGGCGTCTCGGTAAGTGGCCCACTGTAAAACTACATCCACGCTTGGTCCTTCTTCAAACACCAGGAACTCATTTTTCTTGGCCACAAACTCTCCTATGCCTCCTGGAAAAAAATCGTCACCTGTTAGCAGAGTCATTACTTCCGCCGCAGCTCTGGAGAAAGTAGAATGACCTGATACGTAGCCGGCAAAAGGAGGGGTAACAAATGTAGGTCGTTGGTAAGGCCACCAGTTCTCTGCCAGGATCCAATCCACTCCAGCAAAATCAACAACCGGATCTTGGATATAATCAGGGCCTCTCCAGGAGTATAGTTTTATCTTGTCAATATTTTCTCCATTGACCCCAGCCAGGGGATCTCCGGCTTTTACTTGTTCAATATATCCATCCACCAGTTTTATTCCATTCAAATTGTAATTTGGTAATGCCTGATCTGAAGATTGCCCTTGCTCGGCCAAATATCGGATTGCGGAAACAGGACGAATGTAATCGTACCATCCTTTAATACTCCAAGCTGAAATAGCTGCGTCATGAACGGCTCCCCCCAAAGCAAAATAGGCCTTAACATCCCATTCCAAGGCATCTAGCTCCGGCCCATTTCCTCTAAACTTTTTTTCCAATAGCGGATGGTCAGAGACATAGTTAAGGATCACAAACCAATGGCCTGGAGGCGTTTCAGATTCCGGTCCATCGGCCCAAAATTCTGCTAAAACCCTGGAATAATCTCCTCGCGGGACCATTTGTGGAGGGTAGGGGGCTCCAGTAATGGGGTTTAGATCATGTCCCAACCCGATATCCCCGCCATCCAACTGCTGGTAGAACTCCCGAAGGCCTGATTGCATTGTGGGAAAATCCGAAATACTTCCAATAGATGCAGGTGATATATCCCACATTACACCATCGCTCGGATCCAAATGAGCGCCCCATATCGAAACTAAGTTAAAGCCCCAATGATATTCCGACGCCTGTTCTAAATCGTCTTCCTGCAAATAAGGAGGAGGCCCCGGATCGTGGTACACCCTATATTGGTTGTCATCTCTCTCATAAACAGTCAAATTGGAAGCGCGTAGAGCAAAAGGAACAACATTGCCCCATTCAGGGCTTTGAAAATCTACCAACCCAATCGGGATTACATTGCCTGATTGGTCAATAAAAGTATCGAGGAACAACGGCTGCCATCGATTGGGATCTATGATAAAGGGGTTGCCGCTGTCCTTAGGCAGCATAGGAGGATTGAAGGGCTCATAATATTTGTTTCTATAATCTTCTATTTCGTTGGAGCCATCTTGCAGACCAAAGTCAATCATGGATTGTGCGATATAATTACCCAGGCTGGCCGGATCACCATTGGAATAGTCATCATCAGTGACCAATAGGTCGTATCCCAGATCCGACATCAAGTTCTTAGCCAAGTCAATGCTGGTTGTCGCACCAGGGGAAAATTCAAATCGGTGAACAATTAGATTATAGGCTGCGTAACTCATTGCCTTTTGGCGGGCTTCCTTTATATCAGAGGGGTCTGGCACGCCATCAAAGGGACAAATATAATCACCATGAGTTTTACCCAACAACCAAGTAGTCGTAGTAGGGTCATAGGCCGCCCAGGCGTCATACATAGCAGCTGAAATATGGAACAGGTTCCGGGCATGGACCGTAGGCCGGGCCAGGTCATTGCGAATAGATTCCAAAAGCACCTCGTTCCACTGCCTGGCTACAGATTGCTGCCCCCAAGCATGGGATGAAGCCACTAACAAAATGGTGCAAAGGATCTTTGATACCACTTTGGCTTTTGACCAGATTAAATTTGTATGACCTTCCTTGTACATTTTTTAATTATCCGGGGATCCATCATCGATCCAACAAGAGATCAAACTGATCTCTTCACCAGTTAGCATCTCATTTTTTGAGGATGAGGTATCTTGAATAAACATTTTGATCTTACCGGCGTTCTGCCTGATATTTGAGAACTCTCTAAAATCCGGCGTTTGCGTTCCTCCATGGCAAGCAGCTGATGCACAGTTATCCGTAATGATTGGAGCAACCGACTCTGCAAAAGAAAGCCCGCTTGGAACAAACATATAAACCCCAATGAAACAATCATTAGCGTCAGACACCCAGACGCTGTAATCGCGGCTGGTCAGGTTCTCCCAGGTATTGTTTAGCTCATAGTCACTGTTTTCGCCCAATTGATATTTGTATGGAGGAACACCATCAATTGGCTCAACAGTAACTGTTCCTAAGTTGTCTTGGCATCCTGACGGCGTTACAGAGACTCTAGCACTAAAACCCTCCTTGCTGCTCACAAGAGTTTTGACTGAATCAGTGCATCCATTGGCATCAACAACTTCTATGGTATACAGGTCCGCTGGCAGCTCATCGAAAGTTGGACTTGATTGAAGTTCTCCATTTAACAGTCTAAAAGAGTAAGGGCTGGCTCCTCCTAGGGCAGCAACAGTAATTTGGCCATTAGGAAGTCCGCAATCGGTATATTTTATACCTGTTAGTTTTACCGATAGATCAACCATATCACAATCCACCATCTCTATTGGAGGCTCTTCGGAGCAGGCTGTAGACCAGGGTAAAATCAACAAGTAAGCTATTACCATCGCCCACCGGATTGACCAGTTAGTTCTTAAATCTGAGAAGTAGGCAAGCATCTATCCCTCAAATTTAGTGATTTTTGGGATTGATTATGAAGAGAAGTAAAGATATTAAATGGATCGGCTTGTGCACCAAACTGTGTTAAATGTAGATCAAGACGCTTTTGCAGCCCAATACCTTATGGATCCGGAGTGAGGGTGTCGAAAAACGGAACAGGCAATTAATTTCCACGAGGGATAGTTCCTCAAACAAATTTTCATCAGATCTACTCGATCTCAATATTGTATTTATTTAATAGCCCAACAACTTCATTCAATGAGAACTTGGCTTTTGCTATGCTATTGCTCTCTGGGTCAATAGAAAAATTATAGGAAGTTCTGAAATCAGTTTGCTCAAGAACCGTGTTTTCGAATATTGCCCTGAGCAGATCGCAACTTTCAAAGGAGGCACTGGAAAGATCTGCTTCGGTAAAGTCAACTTCTTGTAAACTAGAGTCCTTGAAAGTAGTCTTTTTCAAAACCGATTGATAGAAAGAACTGAGATTTAAATGACAGCCTATGAAATCCACGGAAAGCAAAAACTTATTACAGTTTTCAAAATGTAAGCCAAGGAGCTTGCTATCTTTGAATTGCACTTCTCGGAAAGCGGTGTTTACCAGTTTGGCCATGCTGAGGTCGCAGCTCTCAAATTCGCACTCAGCAAAACTGCAATTTGACAGATCAACATTAGCAAGATTGCAATTGACAAATGTGCAATTCTCATACTCCATTCCCGATAGCTCAGTTGTCGTGAAGTCAGTTCCGTCAAAATCTTCGTCTTCGATAAAAGCTTCTGCCATGATTATGATTACCTAAGCTCGCTAGATACTTGCATTTCTGATCCTAATGATTCTCTCATTCTCCTCGTCTGTTAGTATATATAGCTTACCATCAGGACTTTGTATTGCCTTTCTTAATCTCACTCGTGCATCTACGAAAAGCTCTTCTACGCTTTTAGTCGTTTCTCCTTCGATATTGAAT
>JBPCUG010000050.1:0-6242 GCA_051011275.1 Cyclobacteriaceae bacterium
CTTATGGACTGGTCTGCGACTATACCAGAAAGTGCAATTACCGCAATCTCTGTAGTACCGCCCCCAATATCTACGATCATTGCTCCAATCGGCTGCTCAATATCAATGCCTATACCTATGGCCGCAGCCAAAGGTTCCTGAATCATATATACCTCTTTTCCTCCTGCATGTTCAGCGGAGTCCCGTACCGCTCTTTTTTCAACTTCGGTGATTCCCGATGGAATGCAAATCACCATGCGGTGGGAAGCGGGAAACAATCGCTTCTTGTTATTGTCGATCATCTTGATCATGCCTCTGATCATGTGCTCAGCCGCATGAAAGTCAGCAATCACCCCATCCTTTAAGGGGCGTATGGTCTTGATATTTTCGTGAGTTTTCTCGTGCATCTGCATGGCCGCTCTGCCGATAGCCAGTACCTTGTTAGATGCCTTATCCATTGCTATTATGGAGGGCTCATCCAACACGATTTTTTCTCTTTGAATAATCAGGGTATTAGCAGTTCCTAAATCTATGGCAATATCACTAGTAAAAAAATCGAGTAAACCCATTGGCTATAACTATCCCTTAAAAAGTCCTTTAAAATCGACGAAATTTACAAAATTAGTTTTCTAAATGTGCTAATAGTACAATTTTTTTTTAATGTTTAAAATGCCGTACTCCCGTGAATACCATAGCCATAGCATGCTGGTCGCAGCAATCGATAGAAGCCTGATCACGTATGGATCCTCCTGGTTGAACCACGGCTGAAACCCCTTCTTGTTGGGCTATCTCTACACAATCCGGAAAAGGAAAAAAGGCATCACTAGCCATCACAGATTGATTCAGATCAAAACCGAAATGTTTGGCTTTTACTATAGCTTGCTTTAAGGCATCTACCCGTGACGTTTGTCCGACACCGCTGGCCAATAGCTGGCCTGTTTTAGCTAATACAATGGTATTGGATTTGGTATGTTTGGCGATTTTACTTGCAAACACTAAAGCCTCTTCCTCTTCTTGAGAAGGTTTTCTCTTAGTTACAGCATTAAAATCAGCTGCTTTATCGGTGCTCTGATCACGGTCTTGCGCAATAAAACCGTTTAATAAACTTTTGATTTGCACTTTCTCGCGTATTTGATCTTTTTGAATTAGCAGAATGCGTTTCTTTTTACCTTTTAGAATGGCTAAAGCCTCCGGCTGGTAACCGGGGGCAATCAAAACTTCAAAGAACAATGAATCCATAGCCTGGGCCGCAGCCTCTGTCATGGTGCTATTGGTTATTAGAATTCCTCCGAACGCTGAGATAGTATCTGCGGCAAAAGCCCCTGCATAAGCTTCCTCAACGGAATCAGCGGTGGCTACACCACATGCGTTGGTATGCTTGAGGATAGCGAATGCCGTTTGATCGAACTCGGCGATCAAAGCAACCGCGGCTTCAATGTCAACCAAATTGTTATAGGAAAGTTCCTTGCCATGGATCTGATCAAACATATCTTGCAGGTTTCCATAATAGATCCCTTCTTGATGGGGATTTTCTCCATACCTCAGCACTTTACTTTCCCTCTGACTTATTTTTAAGCCAGACAGTTGGGTCTGTTGATTGAAGTAATTAAAAATATGGGTATCGTAATGCGAGGAGATGTCGAAGGCCTGAGCTGCAAAACGCTTACGATCCTCCAGCTGAGTAGTACCTTGATCTTTTTCCAATAGCGCAATAAGGTCGCTGTATTGATCTTTAGAAGACACTACCACCACCTGCTTAAAGTTTTTAGCTGCAGCTCTGATCAAGGAAATGCCACCAATATCTATTTTTTCAATAATGTCTTGTTCGCTTGCTCCTGAGGCCACGGTTTCTTCGAAGGGATAAAGGTCCACAATCACTAGATCGATGGGAGGGATTTCATAGTTACTTATCTCTTCCAGATCTGTTGGGTGATCCTGGCGGTTAAGGATACCACCAAATACCTTGGGATGCAGTGTTTTCACTCGGCCTCCAAGGATGGATGGATAACCGGTCAGGTCTTCCACCGCGGTAACGGGCAGGCCCAGAGATTCGATAAACTGCTGGGTACCTCCGGTGCTATATAGTGTCACACCGAAGCTGCGTAACAGATTTAGTAATGGATCGAGCCTGTCTTTGTGGAAAACAGAGACTAAAGCAGATCTGATTTTGATCTTAGACATAGTGAAGGATTCTGATAAAGCTGCAAAGCTAAAAATTTTTTACTCACAATCCAGTCCGAGGGCTCTGGTATTTATTGCAATAACTTTTCGATCACCTGAGGATAATGTAAATACTCCAGTTGGTGTACTTTTTCTGCCAGATGTTCTGGGGCATCGTCCTCGTCAACAGGGCAGGTAGCTTGAAATATAATTTTACCCTCGTCATACCTTTGGTTGACGTAATGAATGGTAATACCGCTTTCACCCTCTTTAGCAGTCAACACCGCTTCATGAACATGCATCCCGTACATCCCTTTACCTCCAAATTTTGGAAGAAGAGCGGGGTGGATGTTTACTATACGGTTGGGGAAGCTCTCGATCAAATAGCTTGGCACCAACCACATAAAGCCTGCTAATACCACGAAAGTAGTTTGGTACTGAGCAAGAGTTTGCAAGAACGCCTTTTCACGAAAAGAAGCGCGATTAAACACAACTGAGGGAATGCCAAGTGTTTTGGCTCTTTCTAATACTCCCGCCTGCGGGTTTGGCGTAAGTATGAGAGCTACTTCAATGCGTGGATGTCCTTCAAAGTAGCGGCAGATATTTTCAGCGTTAGTACCGCTGCCGGAGGCGAATATGGCAATTTTTTCTTGTTTCAAACTAGGATGATTTTGAGAAGGTAAAGATACTTGGTTTGTTAAAGAAACATCATGCTTATTACACCACAAAGCATAAGAATTTTACAAAATCGGCTTAAGAATGAAAACTCTTTTACTGTATCAGCCTTGGCTAGTCGAAGGAACAAATAAAAAGTCGGGATCAGCAAAACCAAAAAATAGTAAATCAATAAAGGTTGCTCAATTGAGAAAGCCAGGTACATCAATAAACCAGCAAAGATCAGGCCTACCAAGTAAACGAGTAATTTTGTTTTCCTTATTCCCCAAACCACCGGAAGGGTTCTACAGCCAAAGGTGGCATCTCCTTTTAAATCCTCCATGTCTTTGATCATCTCTCTGATTAATGATATAAAAAAAGCAAAAACGGCATAGATCAGTATGAGCCTTTGATTCATATCAAAATAGACAGCCAGCAAGCCAAGGGCTAAGGCTGTAAGAAATGATACTACTACATTTCCAACTAGCGGTAATCGCTTTAACCGATTTGAATACCACCATAAAAGAAAAGCAGCCAGCGAATTGATGGCCCCAACTTTCCACGAGACTAAAAGTCCAAGACCGATCCCAGCAATGCTTAGAGCAGTATGTGTGAACATGGCTACCCTGCGTTTCAGTATGCGACCAACCACTACTCGCTCTGGCTTGTTGATCTCATCTATCTTCACATCATAGTAGTCGTTTATTATATAACCGGCCGCAGTAATCATAGCGGTGCCTAAAACCAACAAGAAAAGTTTCGGATCGAGAATATATTCCAGATATTGCTCTTTAGGGCCTATAAGAAAGATCGCACCCAGATACTGGGTAAATACCAGGATCAATAAATTCGGCCACCGGATTAAGTTAATGAATCCTTTCAGCGAGAACGTACTGGGCTGGTTGGCCATGTCATCAAGTTTGGTAGTGCTCCAAAATATGCTGACTCAACAACTTATAGATCTTTTGGAGATCCTTACGCAGCCGCATTAGTTTTAAATGCTCTTTCATTACTCCCGAATCCCCTCTTAAGGCTGGGCCTGTTTGCGCATTCTCCGGGCCCAACAAAAAGCTCTTATTGATTGTCTCTGCGATCAACGGATGCAGGATTTCGGCATCTACATCCTGCTCTTCCATAATTTCTTGAGCCAAGGTAAGCATGTGATTTGTGAAATTACAAGCGAAAACCGCAGCCAAATGCAACTGTTGTCTTTCTTTAGAGCGCAGATAATGGGTGTCCCGGCTAAGGCTTTGTGCTAATTGCTTCAGTACTTTCTCTACGCGGGAAGAACTAGCTTCCAGGCAGATAGGAATATTTTTGAAGGAGACCTCCGCTCCTTTGGTGAAGGTTTGTAATGGATAGAAAACCCCGAATCGGTCAACACTGGATTTCAATATTTCCATTGGCTTACTGCCTGAAGTGTGCAGCAAGATGGCTCCCTCCGGGAGTTGTATTTCTTCTGCTATATTTTTAATTGCATTATCGGAAACAGCAATAATAAATACTTCGGATTCACTGGCTATGAAATCTAGATCATTACTAACCGTGGTGTCGTAAAGCTTTTTAGTAAGCTTGCGGGCGTTTTTTGGATTACGACTATAAATTTCGTGGATAAAGTGTCCGGCGTTTTCCAAGGCTTGAGCAAGATGCCAGGCTAAGTTACCCGATCCAATAATTGATATATTGAAATAATTGGCCATCCGCTCTGTTCAATTTTGGCAACTAGTATCGCTCTAACTGGCGCAGAAAAGTACAAAAAATTAAGCTATTCGACGCCCTTATCCCTCATTTTGAGAAAATCCGTGTACCTGCGTCTAATAGCGATCACAAAACCGGCGACTAGAAGCAATGTCCCGATCCAGAGCACATTAATCATTGGCTTGGAAATGGCTTTGAGCACAATAAAATCTTTTTGCGTAGTATAAATATCTAGATCAAAACTGTCCTCCTGTGGGTGGATATTTGAGAGCGTGATTTTTACTCCCAAATCATTGATCACGTCGGGGATCCTGCCAGCCATGTTATTCTTTATCAAGAAAAATGGTTCGGCCAGGTAGTTGCGACTTTTGCCTTGAAGCTCAATGCTTGCTTTCACTGCCAAATCACCTTCGTTGAGCCTCACACCTAATATATCCTGGGTCCTTTCAATATTGGTTAGTCTAGCTACAAAATCATTAACAAAAAATTGCTCTCCTATTTTAACTGTAATCGAATCCGTGTGTTTCCATTCCACCTCTTCCTCAGGATCCAGGTAAGGCGCCCACGATACATAGCTATAAAGGTCACTTCCTACAGCCCGTTTAATATCAGGAGAATGAACTTGCCCCATGCTAGGATTAACCTGAATACGAGGCCATAAGGTGAAGGCCTTACCACTTTCAGATTGGTAACCTACCTCGCAGTAAATATTCTCAGGGTTTATCTCCAGCGTATCGGATTTTCTGGAATAGGTCTTTCCATTTCTAGCGATATCTTTATTTAAGATTGCTTTATAGACATCGTCAGTTGCGGCTATATCATTTAAATTCACGTAACCCGGTACACCCTTGGCTTTAATGTAGCGACCTTTGTAGGTTAGATCATAGTCACCCATACTTTGTGCCTGATCGATAAACAATAGCAGGTTGCTACTATTGAATTCTTCATCATTGGCGATCCTCAAACCTGTATTGTTAACAGAGATCACTTCGGAATAACCTGAAGAAAATAAGATCCCTATCAAGATCATTCCTATACCAATATGTGCCACTGAACCTCCAGCCAAATTAAAATTAGTTTTAAACAGGGAAAGCAAGATCTTCAAATTAGCAACTACCGAATAGATGCTTGCAGTAAGCAAAAGAATGTAGCTCAGATCTTTTACCTCACCAAGTATCATGACTAGTACAGATAGTACAAGGGTTATTAGTATCGGGGTCGTCAACTCATTCCTGAGCTTTTGGGGGTCCATATGTTTCCACCAAAAAAATTGACCTGTGCCTGAAAGTAAGGCAAGCGCCAAGGCAAACCATAACTGTACATTTGAATAAAAAACTACTTGGTCTGCGGGCATTGCGATATTGGATTCAATACCAAGCCCTTCCAAAATAGTATTGTATACCGGGAATGAGGTGGTTATGATCACCTGAAAAGCCATCAGGCATAAAGTAGTAACTCCAATAAAAATCCAGAATTCACGTGAATACGAAGACACCTCCTTTTCAGAGGTCGGTATGTTTTTCCATCTCCAGACGAGCATCCCGATTGACATAGTAAAAAAAGTACCAAGGTAAATCAGTAATTGCCCTGAAAGCCCTAGATCTGTAAATGAATGAACCGAAGCATCCCCTAAAATGCCGCTGCGGGTGAGAAATGTGGCATACAATACAAGAATGAAGGTGGCGATCACCAAGACCATAGAGGTCTTAAGAGCGGTATTACTATTCTTGTAAGTGATCATAGTATGGTAG
>JBPCUG010000051.1:0-7186 GCA_051011275.1 Cyclobacteriaceae bacterium
AGGGGGTATGAATGAACCCCAAATTATCTTCGTCTGTAAACACAGGATCGTCGCCGCTTTTCCAAAGCCCTTCCGGTATATCCTTGGCTACATCCCGTTCACCTCCCTTTCTCAAATCTTCCACCCATGCATAGGCCCATAGGTAGATCCCCGATGCATCCTGAGATCTTTGGTTTTCTAAGCGTTTATTGACCAAGCCTAAGCGCCAGGCATCCAATCGGTAGGTGCAGAGGTCTATATGCTCAACCAATAATCTTTGCAAGCGGGCGGTTGGAATATCCTTCAGTTTGCGAATGGCATCACGGGTAAGGTCCAGTTCATCAATCAGGAATTGATGCTGACTGTGGTTGGAATAGTTATCGAAAACGTGGCTATGTTCAAGAGATAAATAGCGATTCAAATATCCATCATTTGACCCGGCCAAACTATTCATGTAGTTGAAAAAAGGATTGGTCTCATCCATTTGGAATCCCAAAGCAAATTGCAGTCGATTAATTTTGCTGAACAAATAGGTCCACTTTGTGAGGTAATTGAATGAACCGGCTAGTCGGCTGTAAAAGTGATCCGGTTGCCCCATCTTTTTCCTGGTCTCCTGATCCGTTAGGCCTTCGAATTCCAATATTTTCAATATGGTGTCCGCATGGGCCGAAAGCAACGAGTGCCTCAAAAGCAAAAAGAGAAAGGACTTTGACGGCATGCCCGGAGTTAAAGCGTCATCTACCAACTCAGAGAACTTATTCTCTGCCTGCACATCCCAGGGGTTACTATCCACCATCCAATCGATAAAGTATTCCAACTCAGCCTTCGCCTTAAGCTCCTCTTCCAGAGTCCCTTCGTTGGGATTGGTGGGTGCAACTATCTCCTCGGCCAGTTCCCGGCTATCTATAATGTCTCCGAGGATCTGGGCCTGCGCATCCAGGTGTCTGGTGGCAAACACCCGGGCTTTGGTAAACTGATTATGGATGCGGTTGGATTTGCTATTGTCATAGTCATTGGGGTTGGGAAAGTCAACTTGTTCGTCAGTAAAGTGGTCCGATTTATAGTAATAACCGGTAGCTACAATGTCCCAGAAAGCATCACTCACCTTACTGGGGCTCCACGCATCCTCCGGGTTAAAATTGATACTAAAATCACCTTCATCGGTGGCCTGACGGGAGGCAATATTAAGCCCGTAACGATAAAAATGCTCCTCCGAACTGGCTTGCAAGCCCAACATCTTCATAAAGTGTGCTTGAGGGTCATCCGGATCGGTATTCCCCAGATGCGCCACGTTTGAGATTCTTATATCGGTCCACAAACCATCCAGATGCTCCAGAAATTGTTTTAATCTTATATCATAACGCGTCCTTAGCTCTGGTTCGATTAAGGCTGTATTCTCGAAATCTTCCTTTTCAAACTGGGGTATAAAATCATCATTAGAGGTCACCTCAAATGATGAAAAGGCAGTAGTTGGCAATATGCCATACGGTTGGGTACCAATTCTTAAAGAAGGTAAGTACCCCCGGGAAGATACATGGTTGCAAAAGAACTCTTTGGTATAGTTGATATTATCTAGAGTGAATAGGGTATCCAGACCTTCCTCCATATAGTTGCCCAAGGTCCCGTGAAACAGTGCTTTATTCATCAAAAGTGCCTCGGAGATCTCGGTTCTTTCGTGATAGTCCAGATTATCGAAAACATCGCTGCTCACTCCCAGACCCTCAGCCAAACGGGCTCCATCTGTAGGAAAATCCGGGTCTGCGGTACTGGTCTTGGCTTCCTCATTGTTCCTTTCTATGGCAAAGCTCAAAGCTGCATCTTCCTCAAAAGTCCGATATCCGGAGGTACCTGCCTCAGTGTTGTTGGTGGGTGTAGATACGGGCAGAAACGAGCTTCCCTCGGGCAAATAATGATGATTGTCTATCAATTGCTCAAGCAGATTTTTTCCTTGGAACTCAGTCGTATTTTTTACCCCAAGTACCAGTACTTGGTCGAAGCCATTGGTCACATCAGTGGTATTCAAGTTGATCGATAGGGCCATCCCTTTAGATTTTGCCTCCTCAAAATCCGTCAGCCATTTAATACTTTCATCCACCAGCAGATTCCCGTCTTCGTCGTATTGAAAGGTTTCAGAATCAAAAGTTTCAGGATCCAAGCCTACCACCAGTTGATCCGGGGGCAAGGGCTCACCGGCTACCACATGCTGGTATTGTTCGTCGCGTTTGGTAATTACCACGAATCGATCGGGCATGACACGAGAATGTGGGGCAACCGTCCAACTCCTCTCTTTTATTTCCGGTTCAGGAAACAAATCTGGCTTCTCTTTCTCCTTGCCGATTAATTCCTTGGAACTAATCCTTTTAATGGATTGAAAGGATCGGGCCGATCGATTAAAGGATGATAAGAATTGCTGCACCACGTTTAGCTCTCCACTCCTGGCCAAGTTTCCCCTTTCTGCTTCTCGTTTCACCCTCTGTGCCAGTTGATTTGCCTGTGACTGCACTTTCAGCAGCAGATGTTGGGTTTTCTTCAGCATACTCACGTGAGCTTCTTTTATCCTTTTCAAGTCCTTTTCAACCAGGTCAAGCTTTGGATAGGCCTGTCCGAAAATCTTAATGATCTGGTTGACATCCCCAGCCTTGGCCAACATATCACAAACTTCTTTAAGTCTGCCGTTTACCTTAACCGTTTCACGGGACCGTGTTTTGAACCGATCGCGTACTTTTTCCGCCTCTGTTTCCTTTGCCTCCATGGTCTTTACGATCCAGGCAGCTCTTTGAGATCCATATGAAGTACTGATGGCTCTCCAAGCAGCCAGCTTTGCCTCATAATCGTCATCGGCAGCCCATATTTCATACCAATACGCCTTCCCAGCTTCCGCTTCCTCAGCGGTAAGCTCTTCTTCATGGGTATGAATGGCGATATCATCGGGGTATATCCTGACCCAAAGTTCATCTTGGGTGATCGTCTTGTCAGCAAAAACGAAGGGACTGCGTACTTTATCGACAAAGCTGTCCTTACGGCTCATGGCATCGCTGTGTTGGGTTTCTAAAAGAGCCTTGACGGATTTGGTTGCATGTGAAGCTCTTAAAGACAAACTGCGGCTCCTTGTCCTTGAAGCGGAGGCAACCGAAGCAGCCAGTTTCCCGGTTTGGGATGCAATTTTATCTGCCAGTTTCTTTAGTTGATTCAATGACTTTTGCGGAAGAAGATGCAGGTCCCTGGAGGTCATTAAAAATGAATCGTTGAAAGCCACTAGCTTATTCAATGCGGCTTGCAATTTCTTTGATCTTGCTTGGCCCTTATGCGCCTGAATTTCCTTTTCAACTGACTCTAAGGTGGTCAGCGCTTGATTAAAAATCATGGCGCTTTTCTCCAGATTGCTATTGTTTAGTGTAGTGAAATGGCTTTTTGCCCCGGATTTGAGGCCGGCCAAACCTTGCCTGTATTGTTTATTGATATGTAAAATAATCCTCCGTACCGCTGCTTTTTGTGTTCCCTGACCTTTAAAGGCCTCCAGGCGAAAAACGAATTTCTCCAATTCGTGATCCACGTCATCCCAGATCTTTTTGATGGCCGTCCTTTCCTTTCTTGTGCCCTCGATCACTTGATAAACCTCAGCTCGAAAAGCTTTTAACCTCTTATAGAGGTTTTCTTTGGTATTGGTTATTTCCTCATAGGTCTTGAATGGGTGCTGGTTCAGTTGTTTCAGCTTGACTTTAAGAGTAGATGCTTGATAAATGATCTCTCTGGCACCGATCATTTTCAAATTACGCTTCATCTCCATTTTGGGCTTGACCCGCTGTTGGATCAATTCGAATAAATTCTTTATACCATCACCAAGAGCAAGAAGCTTTTCGGAGTATATAGCCCTTTTATAGGCTGACTTGATCTTCTTAATATTTTTTTCAGAAGCATTAAAATGTTCAGTCGTGCTAATTCTTAATTGATCAAGTTCTTTCAACTGCGCTGGGGTCGGCAACATATTAATCCCCAAATTGGCCTGAGCTGAAGCATGGGCCTGGTGGATTTTTGACAATTGGCCTTCGATAAAAGAGAACAGCGCTCTTTTTTCCTTTCTCTTGCTGGTAGCTAGATTTCTCCTGCCCAGTTCTACAAGCAGGTGGTCAAGCTGATTTAAGATATTTAGAAATTCGGTTGACTCTTTGTAGGGACTCTCTTCAGAAGCCACCAATTGGTCCACTTTAAGGCAAGCCTTCTGCAAAGCATGGGTCATACTGGTTTTTACCTGCTTTAGGGAAATAACCGCCTCATCATCAGGCCATTTTACCTTACTTAGGTCCCTTTTCAACTTGCCAT
Source organism: Cyclobacteriaceae bacterium (assembly GCA_051011275.1). GTDB lineage: Bacteria > Bacteroidota > Bacteroidia > Cytophagales > Cyclobacteriaceae > JBPCUG01. The sequence continues at coordinate 4,300 of JBPCUG010000051.1, forward strand.
GGTTGTGTTCCAATTGGACGATCCTGGTCTGGAGCAATTCTTTATCTTTCCCCGATAGACGTTTGATCTCGTCCGTATTCTGTATCAGGTCGTTTGACAGCCGTTGCAGCTTTTTAACCTTACCGAGCACCTCATGGGTGGGTAATGACTGAGGTTTGAAACCAAGCTGGTCTTCAAGTTCGAACAGACCTTCCATCACCTCGATAAATTTATCATCTTGTTCAATGGATCTGTCAACCTTCATAAATCGGGTCTCAACCTTGATCGGTAAAAGCAAGTACGGAGTATCGTCGTTTTTTGCAGATACCTGCCCCCTGATCACCTCAATTTGAGGATCGTTATATATAGTGCCGTTAATTACTTCGCTCATAGCTCGTTTCGTTTGATAATATTAATTCTCAGTCGGGCAACATTTCTTGGGCATGTCGGGCAAACAAGACCGGATTCTGATATAGAATGAAGGCCATGTCCGCGGAGTTCTTGCCCCAGACAGCCAATGGAGGACTATTTTCACTACCGGCATCTGAGCCAAAGGAGTGCACCGCATCCACTTGATAATTCTCTAGGTCAGAGGCCTCGCTCACCAGATGCTCCCAAGAAAGATCATTCCAATTGGTGGGGTCACTTTCAGGAAAATCAGGGTCATCAGGATTAACCGGTGTCCAGTCGTCCAAGCCAAATCGAATTTGGCCAGGGCGTTCCCTTAGTACAAAAAACCAACCGGGTTTACTAGCATCATCACTGTCCCCTTTGGCCTCGTCGATGTCAAGATCAAAGCCGAAAAGGTATATGTCGGGTTCCAGTTCGGCCATGAATACGGGAAACTGAATATTCCCCTCAACCGAATCGTCAGCCAAGGCCCGCGGAGCTTGCGGATCACTGGTATCCTTAAAGGCTGCTTTTTGGGCATACACTTGGGTATTGGGGTATTTCTTCAATAGCTCCCCGCGTACTAGTAACACCAAGTAGGCGCTGCCTGATGGATTGGTAATAACCCGGGGAGTGTGCTTCCCTAAGTCTTTCTTCCATAAGTGCATCTTTTTAATATCATACTTTTTCTCCGCATCCGTTTCCAAAATATTGTCCGAAACATCCCAAAACTGTCTGAAATAAGTGCCTCGTTGATCGGTTGGATACTCACGCCAGAGAAGCTCTCTCGACATCTCATGGTTCATGCCGGCCATATAGGCTTCGATAAAAGCCTGATTGGTTTCCAATAGTGTGATCGAATTGACCGGTACCTTCTCGATATTCGGAAGGATATATTCTTGAGAAAGCTCCTGCAGGTTACCATACATGGCATCATCAAATTTGGGGTAGGCCATAATGGGCCGGAACTTATCCAAATTTTCTATTTTATGACTACCGATATCAGGGTCAAACACTTTAAGCGTAATGGAACTGGTAATCCTATTAGTAACCAGTTGCACCGGTTCTATAGCAGCTGTAATTTGTGTAGAGAAACTCCCAACATCCGATAATTGGGTTCCCTTTGGAATGGGCACCATGTTAGCAACGATATCTGTGTTAAAGCCTTCAAAAGCGGTGTTAAAAGCTTCGATATCTTGAATCAGTGTAGCGTGGGAAATCAGACCAGCTTCCCCGCTGGTATCCCTACTAAGGATAATATTTTCATAGGTTTTTGCGGTTATTTCATCGCCAAAAACTGCCTTATATGCCACCTCCTCTACGACAATCACATGTGAATCGTCAGTACCCCCATCCGTAGAAGACACTATGCCATCGATCAGATCCTTAGCCAAATTGGTGGCAACCGCATTTAGGTCGGGATAACTATCCACCTTGGCCTTGAGCTCGTTTTTTCTCAGATTGGTATTCAGGTCATCAAATGAGGTTTCTTCTAATAGTATGTCGAAAACCGCTTGTTGTGCCATGGCGGTATCATTGCTCTCGAAATTGTCAATGGAGGTAGCGATCGCGGTAGGTACTGCTTCGGTGGACACAGTTAACTTCGGCGCTACCTTATCCGCTGCGGTAGTAGTAGTCTCGTTATTAAAATTGTGTACAACCGACTTATGGATCAGTTTTGCAGCCGGGTTTGCAAAGGCGTTGATCTTGATGTTGCTCTTTTTGCCGGGACGGATTATTTTCCTAAAGGCACCGCTCTTCGAGGCATTGGGAATTAAGCTTTTGGTCCAGGTATTCTCCACCGTTTTGCTGGTGTCCAGAACAAACTTGTGCATCGGCCCTGTCAATCTAGCTGTTCTACCAACTGCCGATTGGTTTTCTGATGGACTGAGAATATGTTTGAAGTATATGGCCCGGCTCACCAATCTGGAAAAGCAAGCTTTTTTTATTTTGGCATTGGCATCATTGACCTGCTCCACCTGTTTCCAGGCTCTTCTCATGTAGTCATCTTGGTTTTTTTGTACTACTGTAACCCCAAGCCCGGCTGCAGCACGGTTTCTCGGATCGAGGTTTAAAGTATTGATCCATTTGGAATTTTTATCATTTTTGGTTTTTAGGCGATCAATCAAGGCATGCCACCGCCCATAAATATGAGGGGTTACAATTGGGTCATCTCCCAGACTAGCCGAAAAGAATGGATTGTGGTCAAGCGCATCATTTGATATAGCTCCAACATCGGTTTGTTTCTTTTCATGATCAATAGAAAAGTTAAGCAGTTTGCGCAAATGGTCTTGGTAATCAACGTCGCCATCGCCATCCGTCCAGGGGTCACTGGCAAAATCCGGTGGTTTTAATGCTCCTTCAAGGCCCAACAGTTCAGAGTCAGGGGTGATATCATCGAGCCCAAAACCGGCATTGGCAATAAGCATGTCTCTCTTTCCCAATTCCGGATCGGTCACCACCGGTTCTAGAATTCTGGCTAGCGATTCAAAATCTCCATAAAGCCCGGTGCGAAAGG
>JBPCUG010000052.1:0-8274 GCA_051011275.1 Cyclobacteriaceae bacterium
TCGTCGTGGCGACTTAGAAGCTAGGATCAGGGGTTTGGTCAAATTCATCTTCTTTGATTGAGCCGAAAACAAAGCCACAAATCACTTTGGGATAAAAGTAAGTTGATTTTTGCGGTAAAGTAGCACCGCTAAAACAAACCCGCTTTACTTCTTGCATAGAAAGTTCATTGGTGATCAGAGCCATTTGAGCTCGCCCATGATCTACTTTGGTAATGCAATCAGTAAAATTACGATCATAAATGATCTGGTCAGCCATACGCTGCTCGGGGCCTGGAATTCCCAATGCCTTTTCTAGCACAAAATAATGAAGGACTGTCAAATCCAGCTTGTTTACCTCTTCCGGGAATGGCCAATCAAGAAGATGAAAAACTTCGGGTTTGAGCCTGATCTCGTAAGTCTGTTCTGGCAATACCAAGCCAAAGCACCACTGTTTGCCTAAAATGATCTCATTGATATCAAGGGGATTAGCAATTGGTTTGATCAAAAAATAATCCTCCAGTTTTTTAATTAATTGTTTGGCATCAAAAGGTTGATGATCTTGTATCAATCGATGGGTTGGCAAAATGCGAAGGTCTTTGGCATCCAGGTTGGTGAGGTACATTAGGTGATAATTGTAAGCCTCATAACCGTGATGGTTGGGGTTGCTACTGGTCATAGCTGCACGATAATTGATAGAGCCCTGGTAGCGATGGTGTCCATCAGCCAAAATGATTTGTAATGACTCTATAGTGTTTACAAATTCCTGAATAATTTCAGGATCCTGGATTACACTCATTACATCTCGCACACCTTGGTAGTCCTCAGTTTCCAAGATCGGGTTCCGCATACTATCGTCCATATAAGACTCTAATAAAAACTGCGGATCAGAGTAAAGCCCATGGGTGGGACTGGCATTCAGCTGTAAGCCCTTTAAAAGTTCAACCCTTTTATCCACAGCTTTTGGTATGGTATTTTCATGGCGTAGTACAACATCTTCATCCCAATCATATGCCTTGATATTGCACATAAACCCTTTACGGCAAAAAAACTCCTTACTTCCCGGCAAGACAAAATGTTGATAATAGACGTAGATCCCAGGTACCGGATCTTGCACAATTACATTTTCATTCTTCCATTGCAGCAATGTTTGTATTGCGGTTTGGACTGGATTGTCTCCAGCAGGTACTGAAAGGTGAATACTGTTATAAGCGTTTTGGTAGAGCGTTTGACGTTGCTCATTGGAGACTACGTCAAATAGCGGGCTGGTGAGCGACTCAATTTTTGGTATTAGGCGATCATGATATCTCCATGCCTTCAGTGCTTTAATTTCCGCCATAAACTTCTATTCAATAATTGCCGGCAAAGATACAATTATTCTTTCAACCGGCTTCTCCATTTGCTGGAGGCCTGTTTTGCTGTTAGATTTTCAGAGTTTGAGGCTTTCAGTCCATGCCAGTAATTAGCAGCGAACAGGGCGGCAATCTTCTCCTCAGCATGAGAAGCTTTTGAGTTCTCCTCAGGCCGATAATGGTTCTTAATGAAATTAGTATCAAAAGTGCCTTTTATGAAAATAGGATGAACCATAAGCATTTTACCAAAATCTATGGTGGTAGCGACTCCTGATATCTGATACTCTTCTAGCGCCCTAATCATTTTTTTTCGTGCATCTTCACGGTCCCTACCATAGCAGATTAGTTTGGCGATCATTGGATCGTAATAGATAGGTATTGCCATGTCCTGCTCATAGCCGTCATCAACCCGAATGCCAGGACCTTTAGGGGGCTGATAAATTGCCAGCCTACCTGTATCTGGAAGGAACCCATTTTCGGGATCTTCAGCATAGACCCTCAATTCAATTGCATGTCCTTGTATCCTTAGATCTTCTTGACGTATCGAAAGCTTGGCTCCTTCAGCGATCCTAATTTGTTCCTTCACCAGGTCCACTCCGGTGATGGCTTCTGTGGTTGGGTGTTCTACCTGTAAACGGGTGTTCATTTCTAGAAAATAGAAGTTCAAGTCTTCATCCGCAATGAACTCCACCGTACCGGCACCATAATAGTTGCAGGCTTTGGCGACCTTAATAGCTGCGGCTCCCATCGCTTCTCTTATTTCTTCAGTCATCACCGGAGATGGTGCTTCTTCAACCACCTTTTGGAAACGACGTTGAATAGAACATTCACGTTCGAAAAGATGTATGATGTTTCCATGCGTGTCACCTAATACCTGGATCTCAATGTGCTTTGGATTGATGACTAGTTTTTCAATGAATACTGCTCCATCACCAAACGATGATTCTGCTTCACTAACAGCCCGGTTCATCTGTTCTTCAAACTGGTCAGGCGTTTCTACAACTCTTGTGCCTTTTCCTCCACCGCCAGCACTTGCTTTTATCAGCAGAGGATACCCTATTTCTTTGGCTTTCTTTTTCGCAGTGGATAAGCTTTTTATCTCTTTTTCTGTTCCGGGGATGAGAGGGATATCGTACTTTGAGACGGCTTTCCTTGCCTTCAGCTTGCTCCCCATAATATCGATCGCTTCCGGGGACGGTCCAATAAAAATCAGCCCCGCTTTTGAAACAACCTTGGCAAAAGATGCATTTTCAGATAGAAAGCCATAACCTGGGTGAATAGCGTCGGCTTTAAGATTCTTGGCAACCTCGATAATTTTATCTCCCTTAAGGTAGGAATCTTCCGATTGTGCAGGGCCTACAAGCACCGCCTGATCGGCATAACGGACATGTGGCGCCCCGCGATCAGCTTCTGAGTAAATGGCCACAGTCTTTATGCCCATTTCGCGGGCAGATCGCATAACCCTGATAGCTATTTCTCCTCGATTGGCTACCAGGATTTTCTTTAATTTACCCACACTATTTCTTGTTTTTGCCTCACTTTACAGTAAATGATCAGACTGGTAAATGTATTCTTTTGGTGCAAAAATTCACAATTTTAATGCTCAAATACCGTATGATATCAAAGAAACAGGGCCGAAATGCCAACTAAGAACCTGAAAGTTGCCTGGGAACGGATACTATTATTTAAAGAAGAGAGACTTAATAAGTGCTTGATTGTCTCTGGTTTAGCAAGTTTTGAATGCAAAATCACTTGAAAAAGAGGCTGTAACAAAGCTCATTCTTTGAATGAAACATATGTCTATATGTCTTACATTTGTGGCGATTATATCTGTTTATTTTATTACTTTTCAACAACCAAATAGAAAGATCAACGGTGGATTTATTTGAAAAATTGATCAGCGATAGGGGTCCTCTGGGGCAGCATTCTCATTTTGACGATGGGTACTTCATGTTTCCAAAGCTGGAGGGAGAGATTGCTCCTCGCATGAAATTTAGGGGTAAGGAAGTGCTTACTTGGAGTCTGAACAACTACCTTGGCTTGGGCAATCATCCCGAAGTTCGCAAGGCTGATACGGAGGCAACCAAGGAATGGGGGTTGGCCTATCCAATGGGGGCTCGGATGATGTCTGGAAATACGGTACATCATGAAAAACTCGAGCGACAGTTAGCTGACTTTATCATGAAGGAGTCGGTACTATTACTCAACTATGGTTACCAGGGTATCATGTCGATCATCGATGCATTGGTGGATCGAAAGGATGTAATTGTTTACGATGCCGAGTCCCACGCTTGTATTATCGACGGTGTGAGATTGCACATGGGGAAAAGATTTGTCTACCCTCATAATGACATAGAAAACCTGGAGAAGCAATTGGTAAGAGCTACTAAGTTGGTTCAAGAAACCGGCGGAGGCATCCTAGTGATTACCGAAGGTGTATTCGGCATGTCGGGCAACCAAGGAAAGCTCAAAGAAATAACAGCCTTAAAGAAGAAATTCAACTTTAGATTGTTAGTAGATGACGCCCATGGTTTTGGCACTCTAGGAAGCACAGGTGCCGGTGCGGGTGAGGAGCAAGGAGTACAAGACAAGATCGATCTTTACTTCTCTACATTTGCGAAATCAATGGCAGCCATTGGTGCGTTCGTGGGAGGAGATCATGAAGTAATTGACTACTTAAAGTACAATACTAGGTCACAGATATTTGCTAAGACTTTGCCAATGCCATTTGTAATTGGCGCTATGAAAAGATTGGAATTATTGATCACTCAACCTGAGCACAAAGAAAAGTTGTGGACCATAGTAAATGCACTGCAAAGTGGATTGAAGGAGAAAGGTTTTAACATAGGAACAACGCAAGCTTGTGTTACTCCGGTAATACTAAATGGTACCGTAGGTGAAGCTGCAGTTATTAGCAAAGAGCTAAGGGAAATGTATAGCGTTTTTTGTTCGGTAGTCATTTATCCGGTGGTACCAAAAGATGTGATTATGTTGCGCCTTATTCCGACCGCGTCTCACACTCTGGAGGACGTGGCCGAGACCATCAAGGCCTTTGAAGCGATCAAATCTAAGCTTGATAATAATGAGTATAAGATGGCAGATCTGGCCACAGTTTTCGATGATTAAAAAGTTGCTGAAAAAGGGAAAAAAAGGCCTTCAGGTATTGTTTTTTAAACATTTTGAGTATATTGCCAACGTTAAGCATTGTAAATTTATCAACAACCATAAAACTTTTTAACATGAGTAGATTCGATGAAGCCAGAAGTCTTTTGATGTCTTTAGAAGGAGATTTCGACAAGTTCTATAATAAGAAGAATCAGGCCGCAGGCACAAGAGTAAGAAAGGGAATGCAAGCGCTTAAAAACCTTTCTCAAGAAATTAGAATTGAGGTTCAAAAAATTAAGAATTCGTAACTGAAAAATGAAAAAAGTGGCTCCGGCCACTTTTTTTCTGCCTCTACTTTTTTAGCTGTTTCTTAATAGCTGCTTGTAGTTCTACGGACGCAGCTATCAGGGGGAGTCTTACACAATTTTCACACAGTCCAAGCTCCTTCAGTACTTGCTTTACCCCAACTGGATTAGCCTCCCTGTACATCAAAGGGTTAAGGTGAAAATAATCATATAAATGCAGCCGGGCTTTTTCGTATCTACTTGCCAGTGCGGTATCAACCAAGTTCTTCATTGTCTGAGGCAGTGCATTAGCTAAAACAGAGATCACTCCTTTTCCGCCAAGTGCTATTAATGGAAGTGTTATTAGATCATCCCCTGAAATAAGTGCAAATCCTTTAGGGGCATTTTTAATGATATCTGTACATTGATGTAGGTTGCCGGAAGCTTCCTTAATGCCAATGATATTTTTGTGTTCTGCCAAACGTAGTGTGGTTTCGGCATCCAGATTAGAAGATGTTCGACCGGGTACATTATAAAGGACCAAGGGAATGGGTGAAGCATCGGCGATTTCGTAAAAATGAGCATACAATCCATCCTGCGTCGGCTTGTTGTAATAGGGACATACGGATAAAATAGCAGAGACGCCCTCAAAATTTATCGTATCGAGCTGCTCAACGATATTGCCTGTATTATTGCCGCCTAAGCCATAAACAATCGGCCGACTGGAGGCATTATTTTTCTTTACGAACTCCAAGATCTGGGCCTTTTCTTTGGCAGTGGTAGTTGCCGATTCCGCGGTAGTTCCATGTACCACCCAATAATCTACCACCGAAGTGTGATCTAAGACCTTTTTGAGGCCATCGTAATCCACTTCCAGGTTTTTATTAAAAGGAGTGACTAAGGCTACACCAGTTCCAGTTAAGTTCATTATTTGCCTAGCTTTTTGGTATAGTAGTACATTTGGTCCACCAATTGGCTGATTTTCTTATCTCGATTAATGTTAAGCATGAGCTCAAAAAAAGCATCTTTTTTTTCTTCAAAAATACCCACTCTGCACTTGGCATTACTCATGGCTAAAATGTTTTCCAAATAAATATTGGAATGCAGATCCACATAAAAAAGGTAGTCAAAGTTCTTTTTGGCAAAGGTTATAGCAGAACCTGAATTCATCTTACCTAATGCAGAAATATCCGTGCTCGATATGTAGTTATATAAAAAATCATAATTCTCCTTTCCCTTGCCAAGAAAGCATAGCACCTCCACTTGCTTTCCATCTGCCTTAAACTGTTTTGCCAATTGTTTGATAGCATTGTGCTTTTCCCGATCAACAATTGTGAAGAGGATTCCTATTTCATTGACAGCATCATAGTTCACCGTTTCACGCTTGGATCGGTTAGACTTTAGAAGCTTACTGGTGCGTAGTTTTAGTAGTTTTTCTGCTACGGCTGACATTATTGTTCAAGCATCTTTATAAAATCATTTTCACTGATAATCGTTACTCCCAACTTCTCCGCCTTACTCAACTTTGCAGGTCCCATGTTACTGCCTGCAAGAAGGTAATCGAGCTTGGCCGAAACGGAAGTAAGTACCCTGCCACCATTCTTTTTTATAGTATCCTTAAGTTGCTCACGACTAAAGGTTTCGAAAACTCCTGAAACTACAAAAGATTTATCCAACAAGCGCTCACTATGCAGGGTTTCTTTGCTTTCATCTAAAGCAAATTTCACCCCGGCTTCTTTCAATTTTCCTATCAGGTGGAGGTGTTCTTCGTCCTTGAAGAACTCAATAACACTTTGTGCAATTCGTTCTCCGATCTCCGGGACCTCTATAAATTCCTCATAGCTTGCTTTTTCGATAGCATCGATATTTTTGAAATAGCTGGCCAGTTTTTCTGCTACAGTCCTACCCACGAACCTTATGCCTAAAGCAAATAGTACCCGCTCAAATGGTACTTCCTTAGAAGTAGCGATCCCGTCAAGAAGGTTTTGCGTGGAGAGATCCTTGAAGCCATCCAATCCCATAATCTGATCTTTAGTGAGGGCGTATAGGTCGGCTGGCGTTCGGATCAACTGGTTGCTAAACAGTGCTTCAATAGTTCGATAACCAAGACTGTCGATGTCCATAGCATTACGCTGAATAAAATGCTGTATGCGACCCTTGATTTGTGGTGGGCAACCTTTTAAGTTCGGGCAATAGTGAACGGCTTCCCCAGGGTTGCGCTCTAATTTCGTATCACATTCAGGACAACGCGTAACAAAGGATATCGGTTCGCTGGAAGCGTCTCGCTTACTGAGATCCACACCGGTGATCTTAGGTATGATCTCACCGCCTTTTTCTATAAATACAGTGTCGCCCAGCCTGAGGTCCAATCGCTGTATCTCATTGGCGTTGTGCAACGAAGCTCTCTTTACCGTAGTGCCAGCAAGCAAAACAGGTTTGAGATTGGCAACCGGGGTAATGGCCCCAGTTCTACCCACCTGGTAGGAAACACTTTCCAATATAGTGGGTTTGTTTTCTGCCTTGTACTTGTATGCGATGGCCCACCGTGGGCTCTTTGAAGTAAAACCCAGTAGCTCCTGCTGCTTAAAATCATTGATCTTTACTACGATGCCATCGGTTTCCAGGGGTAGTTCAAATCTCTTGTTCTCCCAATCGTCTATGTAATCCATTACCTGGTTGATGTTGGCACATTTCCGGAATGTAGGTGATACATTAAAACCCCAAGACTCTAAGTGACTAATGGCCTCGGAATGTGTCTTAAAAGGAAGGTCATCCCCCATTAGTGAATATAGGTAACAGTCAAGTTTCCTTTGAGCTACTACCTTAGAGTCTTGCATTTTTAAGGTGCCTGATGCAGTATTGCGTGGGTTGGCCAATGGAGGCTCCCCTATATCTTCACGTTCCTTATTTAAGGCATGAAAAACTTGATTGGGCATAAATACCTCTCCTCTTACCTCAAACTCAGAAGGAAGCTGACCATCAATCTTTAATGGTAAAGTCCTTATCGTCTTTGCATTATTCGTGGTGTCATCTCCTTTGGTGCCATCTCCTCTAGTCACGGCTCTTTTCAAAATGCCATTTTTATAAGTGATGCTTAGCGCTACTCCATCAAATTTCAATTCGCAGAAATACTCATAGGGCGCCCCATCTAGTAGTTTTTGTACCCTCTTGTCAAAATCAAGCAGCTCTTCTTTTGAATAGGTATTACCCAGAGACAGCATGCGATACTTGTGCTGTACAGTATCAAATGATTTGGTTACCGTACCACCGACCTTTTGTGAAGGTGAGTATTCAAACTTAAACTCCGGATATTCTGTCTCTAGTGTGATCAATTGTTCTAATAGTTGATCGAAGTCATAATCCGAAATTTCAGAGATGTCCTTTTGATAATATTGATAATTGTAATGATTTATTCGCTCGATCAAAGACTCGATTTCAATCCGGGCTTCTTCGGGGGTCATGCCATTGGTTTTAGTAGCATACAAATCTAAGCATTGTAGTGATTTGTGCAAAAGTGAAAGTACATTTCAAACCACATAACTTTGTCTACACTAGAG
>JBPCUG010000053.1:0-4451 GCA_051011275.1 Cyclobacteriaceae bacterium
TTAAATGGTAAGCAATACTGGTGCCAATGACGCCACCTCCTATCACGATAACATCATGCTCCATGAATGACAGATTGATAAAACATTTTAGCTATTCTCTAACGGATTGTGTTTTATTTCTTACCTAAATGTATTTGGCTTATGTAATAATATAGATTATGTTCGTTAGGGTTCTTCGATTAACAATGAAAATTCTTAACGGACAGCGGTAACGTCGCCGGATATTTTCAATAAAATGTCGCAACAGTTTAGCGCTTAGTCAATGTTGTACAATTTACACAGCCATACTCACTTTTGCGATGGTACAGATCATCCTTCGAAATATCTGGAGGCTGCCATTCGCTCTGGTTTAAAGACATACGGCTATTCCTCTCACGCTCCGGTACCGTTTGATAGCCCCTGGAACATGAAACAAGAAAATCTGGCTAATTACTTCTCGGCGATCAATAGGATAAAAGTTGAAAGCATGGGACAAATTGAGATCTATTGCGGTTTGGAAGCTGACTATATCCCTGATGCTGTTTTACCTGAAAAGCTAAAATCAATTTACGATTTGGACTACGTAATCGGATCTATTCATTTTATAGTACCGGTTGAAGATTATCCTCTTTTTGAAGCGGATGGACAGCTTAACACCTTTCAAGAGGGGGTTGATCGCTGTTACCATGGAGATCATCAGATGGCGGTCAAACGGTATTTCCAATTGATCAGAATGATGATAGAAGAAGGTTGCCCCGATATAGTTGGCCACTTAGACAAAATCAAGAAACACAATCAACCTACAGTTTTGTTTTCGGAGTCAGAACCATGGTACCAAGATGAAATCATGCAAACTTTAGAGGTTATAAAAAATAAAGAGGTAACCGTAGAAGTCAACACTCGCGGGTTGTATAAAAAACTCGTTTCAGATACCTATCCTTCCCTATGGATACTGGAAGAGATGCATAAGCGAAACATTGAAATAACGCTTAGTTCCGATGCCCATAAACCGGAGGAGATCACCGGACGTTTTGAATATGCAATAAAACAACTAACATCAGTTGGTTATCGGTGGCAGCGGACGTTGGTAAATGGGTCTTGGCAAAAAGTCCCACTTAGCTAAAGATAAATTACAACAGCCTACTTGGTCAATGGACACAGTGTATACAAGTCATTTCTCAATTGATTTGATGGCGATATACGCCCAAAAGCAGGCTCTGGGTGGTTAACCAATAGATAGTCAGGGTTTTACTTATAGTCAATAATACTTTTATTATTTTGACAAATATTATATATTCATATAATGCTTGAATCGCTTTGGAGTACCTAAAAAGGGCATAAACTTTAAAAGCAGATTGCGTAACCAATTTTTACTTCACCTAACACCAGTTATATGAAACAAACACCAATACAAGAATCTTATCCTGCTGATAGAAACTACTCATTCATCAACAGGCCTATCCAGTTTTAATAAATTTTCAACCATTAAAAGTGTAGCAGTATGGAATTAGAGATACTCAAAGTAAGTATTTTGCTTACAAAAAGATTCCTGCAAGTTTCCACGGCTTTTTTATTGGCTTTTGGGGTTGCAGTAGAAGGTCATGCTTACAATGAAAATATGAGCATGACTAAGGTGTTCATTAAGTTGAACGCGCTAGACATAGACCTTTCTGGCAAAATTACTGATGAAGGCGGACAGGGATTGCCAGGGGTTAATATTTTGATTAAAGGCACGTCCCAAGGTACTACCAGCAACGCAGATGGAAACTACCAAATGAGCGTTGCGGAAGACGCGGTCTTACTCTTCTCGAGCGTTGGCTATGAAACGCAGGAAATCAATGTAAATGGTCGTTCGACAATTGATGTGGTTCTCGTCGAGACGGCTGAACTATTGGGCGAGGTAGTAGTTACCGCACTGGGCGTAGAACGGGAAACAAAAGCTTTGGGTTATTCCGTACAGGAAGTCCAGGGTGATGAAATGACTACCGCAAGGGAAACAAATGTGGTAAACTCTCTTTCTGGAAAAGTAGCAGGAGTTCAGGTTGTAGGAGGGGGTTCAGGAGTTGGATCAACTTCTATGATCACTATAAGAGGAGAAGGCTCGCTTATTCCCGGACAAAACTCTCCGTTGTTTGTAGTTGATGGAATTCCGATCAGCAATAGAACCATCAGTAATCGAGCAGAGGGGAACCTTGAGACAGACTTTGGTAATGGTGCACAGGACATCAATCCTGATGATATTGAGACTATGTCGGTTTTAAAGGGCCCAAGTGCAACAGCCCTTTATGGTTCTCGGGGTGCAAATGGTGTCATCTTAATAACAACCAAGTCTGGAAAAGGGAAAAAAGGAATTGGTGTTTCATATAATCAGAATGTCACCTTTGAAAAGGCTTTGAGGATCCCTAAGTATCAAAATCAATATGGGCAGGGAGCCGGTGGTCAATTTGAGTTCGGAGATGGTTTCGGTGCGGGGACCAATGATAACATTGATGAAAGTTGGGGCCCATTATTGGACGGAAGCCAGATAATACAACACAACAGCCCTACCTCAAGTGGTGTACGGGCCGGGGATTTTGCACTAAGACCACGGGATGCCGATGGTAACTTCACTGATACTGCAACCCCGCTCCCTTGGGTAGCAAATCCGGATAACATTGAGGACTTTTTTAATACCGGCTCAACGGTTTCCACTAATGTATCGGTTTCCGGGTCAAATGACTTAGGCAATTTGAGGGTTTCTGTCACCGACCTGCAAAGTGAAGGGATACTACCGAATACTGATTATAATAGAAGAACCTATGCCATGAACGGCTCTTACCAGTTACACGACCGGGTGAAAGTGTCTTCTTCATTAAATTATGTAAACGGTAACAGCAGCAACAGACCCAACAACTCGTATGGAACAGAAAACATCATGTATTTGTGGGTTTGGTTTGGGCGACAAATTGATATGAATACCCTAATGGATTATTGGCAGCCTGGATTTGAAGGTGTGCAGCAATTCAACTACAACTACAATTGGCACGATAACCCGTTCTTCACCATGTTTGAAAATACCAATGCTTTCGACAAAGACCGTCTTTTCGGAAATGTGAAAGTGGATATAGACATTACTGATGATCTATCGCTGATGGTTAGATCGGGGCTGGATTACTTCAATGATCTAAGAACAAGTAGAAGAGCATTTAGCACGCAGCGGTTTGCTAATGGCCAGTTCAGGGAAGACATGATCTTCTTCAAGGAGCAAAATACTGATTTCTTATTATCCTATAACAAGGAGATCAATTCAGACTTTCAATTGGGTGTATCGGTTGGAGGTAACAGAAGGACTGAAGAAAACCGGTACAGAAGAATCAGTGCCAATTCACTCTCGGTACCGGGGATTTACAACTTCCAGAATGCCGCAGAGCCTTTGTCTAAAACTCAATTCGATGACGAAAAAACAGTTAATAGTCTATACGCATTTGCCAATATATCCTATAAAAATGTACTCTTTCTCGATGTAACTGGCAGAAATGATTGGTCCAGTACCTTACCGTCTGACAACAATAGTTATTTCTATCCTTCGGTGGGTGCAAGTGCGATCCTTTCTGACATGATGGAACTTCCATCGGCTTTTTCATTTGTGAAAGTGCGAGCAGGATGGGCGATCGTAGGTAATGACACCGATCCATATCAATTGAGAAACACTTTTGCATTCAACGAACCTTGGGGAAGTTCTCAGCGTGTAAGTGCCTCGTCAATATTGAAAAATGCAAATTTAAAGCCTGAAGAAGCCAACTCTATTGAAGTAGGAGCTGATATACGCCTATTCGAAGGAAGATTAGGATTGGATTTCACGTACTATCAATCAAATGTGAAAAACCAAATCCTGACATTGCCAGTATCTAATACTTCAGGATTTGATTCAAGGATAATCAACGCCGGAGAAATACAAAATAAAGGGGTCGAGGTGATCCTCAGTGCCACTCCGGTTAGGTTGTCAAATGGATTTACCTGGAATAGCCTAATAAACTTCACCAGCAATAGAGGTACTGTAAAGGAACTCATTGATGGGTTGGAAACCTATCAGATATCAAACAATTACGTTCAGGTGTTAGCAAAAGTAGGAGGACGAGTAGGTGATGTATATGGTACCGGATTTGTGCAGGTTGATGATCCTTCAAGCCCATTTAATGGGCAGGTAGTTCATAATGAGGATGGGTTTTCACTGAGAGATCCAAACCTTAAAAAATTGGGGAATTACAACCCTGATTTCATGCTTGGATTTCAAAACAACTTTTCCTACAAAAATATTAGCCTGGGCGTCCTTTTTGATTGGAGACATGGTGGTGTAGTGAACTCCAGAACAGTGTTGATTGGTGGTACTTCCGGCATGATGGATTTCACTGCTGTTGGTCGCGAAGAAGGAATTATATCAGAAGGTGTAATCCTTCAAGATGATGGGAGCTACCGGCCAAATGATGTTAGAC
>JBPCUG010000054.1:0-3394 GCA_051011275.1 Cyclobacteriaceae bacterium
CGTGTCTTCAATAACAACATAATCGATCTACCCAAATACCTGCAGATCAACCGAGACCTCACCAATCCAATCCTGAATGTCACTTTTGATGGTCGTCAAATCTCCGATGGTGAGATTGTTTCTCCAAGTCCACTTATTGAGGTATTGCTTAAGGAGGATAACCCTTTCGTGTTTAAAGAAGATACTATTGGAATGACCTTGGCCATTAAATATCCTAACTGTGAAAATTGCGATTTTGAACCTATTTATTTTTCCGATCCCAAGATAAACTGGTTCCCTGCTTCAACAACCACTGATTTCACTATTGAATACCGCCCTGAAGAGCTGCCTGATGGTGTCTATACATTGCAAGCACAAGGCGAAGATGTATTTGGCAAACCTTCTGGCTTAACTCCCTACACTATCTCCTTCCAAGTAATAAATGCCGCCACCATTGCACATATTCGCCCCTACCCAAACCCCTTTAGTGAAAACGTTAATTTTGCTTTTAAATTGACTGGCCCCAAGACGCCTGAGCAAATCGAGATCCGGATCATTGATCTGACAGGACAAGTAGTAAGGACCATTGGCAAAGAAGAATTGCTACCTGTAACCTCGGCTAATCACACGATCTACTATATATGGAATGGTAGAAATGATTCAGGTGCTGCCCTAGCTAATGGGGTATATCTTTACCAGGTGATCATAGAAGATCCTGAATTTTCTTTTGAGTCGCAGAATGGGGAAAGCGACCAATCATTTAGGCGGGGATTTGGTAAATTGTACTTGCTTAAATAAGTTTAACTTCTGATTATCAATTAATTTTGGAACTATGGATATTGCTTTGGTCGTTTTGGGCGGCCTGCTCATCTTTCTTGGTTTGATCGGTTGTTTTTTACCGGTGCTGCCCGGCCCGCCATTAGGTTTTGCCGGGTTGTTGCTTTTGCATTTGACTGATTATGAAGAGTTTAAGCTAGAGTTTCTACTCATAGTAGGTGGGGTAGTATTGCTCGTTTCGCTGATTGACTACTTGGTTCCTATCTGGGGGACAAAGAAATTTGGAGGATCAAGATTGGGGGTTCTGGGCTCCATAATTGGGTTGCTGGTCGGGATATTCTTCTTCCCACCTTTTGGCATTATATTGGGACCGTTTCTTGGCGCGGTGGTTGGCGAGTTGTTAAATGGTGATGATTTAAACAAGGCTATCAAATCTGGTTTCGGATCATTTCTTGGTTATATGTTCGGCACCGGGATTAAACTGGCTGTAACCGTGGTGATGGGATATTACTTTGTCACGGCTTTTATAAAATAACTGTTTCCTTGCTACTTCATTAGTATCTTTATTCAAGCTTCACCCAAACCACACATACCATATTCATGAATCAATCTGCGTACCAAAAGAGGTTCGAAAAGCTTAATACACTAGTATACCCCACATCCAAAGACGCCTCGGTGGCAGTCGCTAGGAAGATTAAAGATCTAATAGAGGATAAGGCTGCCAAGGGGGAGTCGACAGTACTAGGCTTAGCTACTGGATCTACCCCTACACGCATGTATGAGGAGTTGGTTAGGATACATAGGGAAGAGGGACTCAGCTTTCAATCGGTACTTACGTTTAATCTGGATGAGTATTTCCCAATGCAGCCTGATTCGCTTCAAAGTTATGTCCGGTTTATGAAGGAATACCTTTTCGATCACGTTGATATAAAACCGGAAAATGTACACATCCCAGACGGAACTATCCCTTTGGATGAGGTGAACTCCTATTGTACAGAGTATGAGCAAAAGATTGAAGCCGCAGGTGGTCTGGATTTACAGATTCTGGGTATTGGCCGTACCGGACATATAGGCTTTAATGAACCTGGTTCCATGGCTACATCCGCCACCAGGTTAATCACTTTGGATACAATTACCCGGATTGATGCGGCCAGCGATTTTTTTGGGGAGGAGAGTGTTCCTCGTAGGGCCATCACTATGGGAGTAGGTTCTATCATGAAAGCCAAAGAGATTATTATGATGGCCTGGGGTGAAGGCAAGGCCCCTATTATCAGGGAGACGGTTGAGGGACCTATCTCAGATTCGGTGCCGGCTACCTACCTACAAAATCATGAGCATGCTACAGTGATTTTGGATGAACCAGCAGGAGCTGAATTGACTCGCCTGAAAACACCTTGGTTGGTAGGACCATGCCAATGGACAGACGAACTTACCAGAAGAGCAGTAGTATGGCTTTGCGAAAAACAGCAGAAACCCATTTTGAAGCTCACCGATGAAGCTTACAATGAAAATGGTATGAGTGATCTGATTGCCGAAAGTGGACCTGCCTATGATATAAATATCAAGATATTTAATCAGTTGCAGCATACTATTACCGGATGGCCCGGAGGGAAGCCCAAAGCTGATGATAGCAATCGGCCTGAAAGAGCTGAACCATATCCCAAGCGGGTACTTATTTTTAGTCCACACCCTGATGATGACGTGATCTCCATGGGTGGCACTTTGATACGCTTGGTTGATCATGGACATGAGGTGCATGTGGCTTACCAAACTTCCGGGAACATAGCTGTTTTCGATGATGATGTAGTCCGCTTCATGGATTTCGCCAGAGATTTTAATCACACATTTGAATATGAAGATGGGGATATTGGCGAGATGTACTCAAGTGTATTGGAGTTCATCAACAACAAGACTCCCGGACAGGTTGACTCACCGGAGGTTCAAGCAATTAAGGGACTGATCCGTAGAGGGGAGGCCAAAGCGGCTTGCAGGTATTGCGGGATCCCTTCGACCCATGCTCATTTTATGGATATGCCGTTTTATGAAACCGGTAGAGTAAGAAAGAAACCTTTAAGTGATCGGGACATTCAACTTACTGCTGATCTTATCAAGAAGATCAAGCCGCATCAGATCTATGCCGCCGGCGATCTTTCGGATCCGCATGGTACTCACAGGGTTTGTTTGAATGCAATTTTTCAAGCCATCGATCAGTTAAAATCAAAGGAATGGATGAAAGACTGCTACTTGTGGCTTTACCGTGGCGCCTGGCAAGAGTGGAATGTCGCAGAGATGGAGATGGTGGTGCCAATTAGCCCTGAGGAACTCTTGCGAAAACGCAGGGCTGTTTTTAAGCACCAATCGCAAAAAGATAGACCGCTTTTCCCTGGGGCAGATGCTCGTGAATTTTGGCAAAGGGCTGAGCAACGCAACAGGGCTACAGCCCAAGGGTATGACGCGTTGGGATTGGCAGAGTACGAGGCCATGGAAGCTTTTGTAAGGTATGAATTTTAAGTGGAGTAGGATGCGATTGGTAAAAGCTAAGAAGGCAACCCCAAAGTTAAGCCAAGCTATAGAATTTCTACACCTTTGTTGATATAGGCATCGAGCCTTGCATTAGAGGGGTCAAGCTCGGTGATAA
>JBPCUG010000055.1:0-6177 GCA_051011275.1 Cyclobacteriaceae bacterium
CGATTGATCCATACAAGATTTGGCTATCGGAGATCATACTTCAGCAAACCAGGGTGGCTCAAGGTTTACCTTACTATTCGAAGTTTATAAAGCGGTTTCCAAGCATAGAAGATCTGGCAGTAGCTCCTGAAGAGGAGGTGCTTAGATTATGGCAGGGGTTAGGCTACTATTCACGCGCTAGGAATTTGCATGCATGTGCAAAATCGATCGTTCAAACCTATGGCGGGAAATTTCCTGAAGACCACGGGCAATTATTGAAGCTTAAGGGAGTAGGGCCTTACACCGCGGCTGCTATTGCCTCTTTTGCCTTTAAGATCCCGACTCCAGTTTTCGATGGTAACGTTTTTAGGGTGCTTTCCAGGTACTTCGGTCTTTATCACGATATTTCCACGAACACGGGACGTCAATCTTTTGCTGAATTAGGCTCAAAGCTGATCTCGCAGGAACGACCTGATGACTACAATCAAGCTATCATGGAATTTGGGGCTTTGCATTGCACCCCATTACACCCCAATTGCCAGCATTGTGTATTTAGTACCGATTGTTTTGCTTTTCAAAACGGAGAGCAAAAGCAACTTCCGGTAAAATCGAAAAAAGTAAAAGTAACCCATCGTTATTTCAACTATTTTGTTATTCACCATAGTGAGGGGCTTTTTATGAAATCCCGGAAAGCTAAGGACATCTGGCAGGGTTTGTATGACTTTCATTTGCTTGAGACATCGGAAGGTCAGGATACTTCGAAGGTAATGGAGCAAGCGCTGGTATACAAAAAAGAGCAACCTAAAGTTGCGTTGAGTTATGAATCGAAATTATATCGCCACAAACTGACTCATCAGCATATTCACGCCCGGTTTTTCCATTTGGAGCTAGGTGATGAAGTGGCAATAGACGACCTGTTGGTCAGATTTGAGTTGAACTGGTATTCACATGAGCAGGTGCAGGACCTACCCAAGCCCATTTTGATTGATAACTATTTGAAGGATGCTATATTTTAGCTAATTTTAACATAGACTTAATATAAAGAGAATATGGCTGGAGTGAACAAAGTAATATTAGTAGGTAATTTGGGAAAAGACCCTGAAGTAAGGCACCTTGAGAGTGGAGTGATGGTGGCAAACTTTCCTATGGCCACTTCAGAAACATATAAGGATCGAACTACTGGTGAGCGCAAAACCGTTACCGAATGGCATAATATCGTACTTTGGCGGGGGTTGGCTGAGGTCTCTGAGAAGTATTTGAAAAAAGGTAATCAGGTTTATATAGAGGGGAAATTGCGCACCCGTTCGTGGACTGACCAAGATGGAAATACGCGCTATACTACTGAAGTGGTCGCAGATAATATGACCATGTTAGGAGGAAAACCAGCAGGTATGGAACAGCCTGCCGCACCTGCGATCAGCGCATCTGAAAGTACAAATCAGCCCATTACTGCGGTAACGGATGAGTCGGATGATTTGCCTTTCTAATTTCGTGATCAATAACTAAGCTTTGGATATAGACGCTGAAGATCCTTTTCCTGGGTTTTATTTAGTTGTTCAATTATTAGACATCCCACTTGGGTTGTTTTTGGCAAATGTATTTGTCCTGGTGGGATTGCTTTTCCTTTCTGCTTTGATCTCCGGTTCGGAGGTGGCTTTTTTTTCTTTGGGTTCTGATCAAATTGCGCAATGCAAAGCAAGTTCTAAGCCTTCAGATAAACGAATTGTAAAACTTCTCGAGCACCCGAAGCGACTCCTGGCTACTATCTTGATCTCCAACAATCTGGTAAATATTGCCTTCGTGACTTTGTCTACTTTTTTTGTTTGGCAAATTGTTGGGAGTAAAGGCACTACGGGGATCATCCTGACAGCGCTCACTGCCGTTGCTTCCACAGCGATTGTCTTATTTGGTGAGGTGGTGCCTAAGGTTTATGCTACTCATAATAATCTGGGTTTTGCTCGCGGCACTAATGTACTGCTAAGTGTCGCTGATTTCGTCTTCAGACCCGTGGCCTACATATTAATGTCCTTAAGCAACATAATAGAAAGAAGGGTTGAAACTAAAGGTTACAAGGTTTCAGTGGATGAACTTCATCAAGCTTTGGAATTGACTACCGATGAAAACACGACTGAGGAAGAAAAAGGTATACTGAAAGGAATCGTAAATTTTGGCACCTTGTCGGT
The DNA here is from genome assembly GCA_051011275.1 of Cyclobacteriaceae bacterium. GTDB lineage: Bacteria > Bacteroidota > Bacteroidia > Cytophagales > Cyclobacteriaceae > JBPCUG01. The sequence continues at coordinate 2,163 of JBPCUG010000055.1, forward strand.
CAAGCAAGTAATGCGATCGCGTATGGATATCACTGCTTTGGATATTGAGACAGACTTCCACGAATTAATGGATAAAATTAATAAATGTGGGTTTTCGAGAATTCCTATCTATCGGGAAACCATAGACAAGATAGAAGGTTTGTTATATATTAAAGACCTGCTTCCATTTATAGATAGTGATGAGAAGTTCAAATGGCAAACATTGCTGCGGCCCGGTTTTTTTATCCCGGAAAACAAAAAGGTGGATTCACTTTTGAAAGACTTTCAGGAGAAAAGAGTACATATGGCCATCGTGGTTGATGAATACGGAGGCACTTCAGGACTAATTACTTTGGAGGATGTGATCGAGGAGATCGTGGGTGAGATCAATGATGAGTTTGACGACGATGCGGTGGCCTATAACAAATTGGATGAAAACACCTATATCTTTGAGGCCCGTACTTCCCTAAATGATTTCTGTAAAATTATTGGAGAGGAAGTGCACATCTTTGACGATGTAAAAGGGGAAAGCGAATCTTTGGGCGGGTTACTATTAGAGCTTCATAGCAAATTGCCCCGCGTGGGAGAGAAAGTAAATTTTGATAGATTTGTATTCACGGTGGTTTCCGTAGATAACAAAAGGATTAAAAGAGTTCGGGTGCTTAGCAAGTCATCACAGGAAAAACCGGCCTAAAAAGTGACAGTGTATATGCGTTCTACTTTTTTTAAGATAAACAGTGCCCTGCTGCTCATTTTTCTGATTAACGCCTGTTCAAAGGACTACTTGCCCAAGCCTATGGGCTACAATAGAATTGATTTACCCAATCATGAGTTTGTACAGTTGACCGATAGTTTTCCTTATCAATTTGAGCATTCTAAACATGCGGAGATACTGGGAGACAGCTCCTGGATGACTGAGCGCTATTGGATCCATATAAATTATCCTACTCTAGGAGCAGATGTGCAATTGACTTACAAACCTTTGGAGAAGAATGCTGACCTTCTTGACCAGCACCTTGGGGATGCCTACCAGCTAACGGCCAAACATCAGATCAAGGCCTCTGCAATTGAACAAAGTATTTTGACCACCCCCAAAGGGCATGTAGCGATGATTGCTGAACTGTCCGGCGAAGTGCCTAGCCAATTCCAGTTTTATACCACCGATAGTGCAAATCATTTTTTGAGAGGGGCTTTGTATTTTCCCACCGCCACAAAGAATGATTCCTTAGCTCCGGTTATAGAATTTATAAAGGTAGACATGGTGCATTTGCTCAATACGTTGGAATGGCAATAACTTTAACTAAGCTATCCTCAGTAACAAATGGCCGGTTTTTTTCGCACTGAAATAGCATACCTAAAAGGGGTAGGTCCTCAGAAATCCTCACTACTTAACCAGGAGTTAAAGATATTTACCTATGGTGATCTGATCCAGTATTATCCCTTTAGGTATGAAGACAGAACGAAGTTTCATACTATAAAGGAGCTGCATGAGGGCATGTCACAAGTGCAAGTAAAGGGTACTATCAGGCACTTGGAAACTATCGGCGTCGGGCGGAAGAAAAGATTGACAGCCTATTTTAAGGACCCAACCGGAGAAGTTACTCTTGTCTGGTTTAAGGGTATCAGTTGGATAGCCAAAAAGCTAAAACCAGGCATAGATTATGTTATATTCGGTAAGCCGACCGAATATAAAGGCAAGCTTAACTTTGCTCATCCTGAGATCGAGGTGGCCACTCCCAAAACTGAAAAAGCCAGCTATTTTGAACCGGTCTATCACACCACTGAAAAATTAAAGTCACGTTTTCTCGACAGCAGGGCTATTAATAAACTTCTGAGAACTTTGTTGCGTCAAGCGGTCAATTATATCCATGAATCTCTTAGTCCTGATTTGCTCGATCAATATAAGCTGATCTCCAAAAAGGAGGCTTTGGTATATATCCACTTTCCGTCGAATCAAGCCCTTCTAGCTCGGGCGCAGTTTAGATTGAAGTTTGAAGAGCTATTTTATATACAATTGCGTTTGCTCAAATTGAAACTCACCAGATTGGAGAAGTTCCGGGGGTTTGTATTTAATGATATTCACTTGATCAACCAATTCTATAAGGATCATATGCCTTTTGAGCTCACGGGAGCACAAAAAAGGGTGATCAAAGAAGCCTACCGCGATTGCAAATCAGGTCATCAGATGAACAGGCTGCTCCAGGGCGATGTGGGTAGCGGTAAAACTATGGTGGCCTTTATATGCATACTGCTGGTGGTTGGCAGTGGATCACAAGCGGCACTTATGGCGCCTACTGAAATACTGGCAGAGCAGCATTACCGAGGGCTGAAAGATTACACCGATCTGCTTGGTTTGGAAATGGCTATTTTAACCGGCTCTACAAAAGCTAAAGACCGGAAGATCCTTCACAAAAGATTACAAAGTGGTGACTTGCACCTTTTGGTGGGTACTCATGCTCTGCTCGAGGATACTGTACAATTCAACAGTTTGGGTCTTGCTATCATTGACGAGCAGCATCGGTTTGGTGTGGCTCAGCGCGCTAAATTATGGGGTAAGAATCGCGATACTGTGCCACATATTTTGGTGATGACTGCTACCCCTATTCCAAGGACTTTAGCTATGACCCTATATGGTGATCTAGATATTTCCATAATCGATGAATTACCTAAAGGTCGAAAGCCAATTGAAACGCGTCACCATTATGATTCAAATCGACTAAAGGTATTTGGCTTTATCTCTGAGCAAATAAAATTGGGCCGGCAAGTGTATGTCGTATATCCATTGATTGAAGAATCTGAGAAGATGGATTTGAAACATTTACAAGATGGTTACGAAAGTATTTCAAGAGCTTTTACTGGTGTCCCGGTAAGTGTAGTTCATGGGCGTATGAAATCCCAGGATAAGGATTATGAAATGCAGCGGTTTGTAAAAGCTGAAACAAAGATCATGGTGGCTACAACCGTAATTGAAGTTGGAGTGAATGTACCCAATGCCAGTGTAATGATCATTGAGAATGCCGAGCGATTTGGGCTTGCACAACTGCATCAGCTAAGGGGTAGAGTGGGCCGAGGTGCCGACCAATCTTACTGCATCCTAATGACAAGTTACAAAATCACCAAAGAAGCACGTACTCGAATTGATACTATGGTGCGCACCAATAACGGCTTTGAGATAGAAGACGTAGATCTAAAACTACGTGGCCCGGGGGATCTGATGGGTACACAGCAAAGCGGGGTAGACTTGATCATCGCCGACTTAAGTAAGGATGTAAAAATATTGCAAGCAGCCAGGCAAGCAGCTCAAGAGATATTGGAGAGGGATCCACCATTGGAGTTACCCGAAAACCAAAATATCAAGAGGCAAGTGGACAGCCAAAGAAAATCAGCAGTCAACTGGAGTAGGGTAAGCTGATCACTATTTTTTCTTGCGACGCAGAAATGAGAACCGCCTTTGTTTTGGAGGTCGATCCAAATGGAACAAGGTGCTTAACTTTTTATAGAGGTTGGGGGCGTCTTTGGAGATCTGGTGGGTGGCTCTCTGAAGAAAGGTGGTTAATCCTTCAGTATCCAAATCATTATGCCGTAATACCTTGCCTACATAACTCATTAGCAAAACAGCGCTTAGCTCCATAATGTGGACTACCAACTCAGGATCTAACCCACTTTTTTCATTTATCATGTGCACTACGATGCTCTGCCGATCTCCCAAGAGGTGTGCCAATATGCCACTTTCCGAATAAAAATCGTGGCCGAAAAAAATCGGTTTAAGTTATCAAATATGCTTCCGTTATGGTCAGCGGTCAAGGCTTGATAAAGCAGCATTATCTTTGAATCGTTAAGTGCGTTGCCTGTCATTCCTCCCACTATGATTGGCAAAGTTAGATTTATCTCATTGCGCACTGAGATTGCAGGGGCATTCAGTTTTTTCCCCAATCAATTCCATCATACTTGAGCACAAATGCTCTTTAAGGTCTTTTAATAAGGCAGGCATTTTTGATCAATCTTTCAGAGACGCTGGGTAAACAAGTTGTTTGAG
>JBPCUG010000056.1:0-7456 GCA_051011275.1 Cyclobacteriaceae bacterium
GCAAAGTGGGAGGCTCATGATCTCTCAGAGCCTCCCTAGTTCTAAACTTTACATTTTTAATTTACTTATTTAATTCAGTTTCCGTCTAATGACCTGGATTCTGCACAACTACCCCCTCAGAAATAGATATTTCCGTCTCAGGTATAGGATATAAGAGACGATCTGCTGTCAGGTTAAAAGTTGTAGGACCAGCATAGTTTGGGAATTGGGTGAAAAATGCTTGCTGGGCAGTCAACTGAGCATTCAGAATGGCAATGGCTTCAGCGTCAGGTAAACGACGCAGATCAAACCACCGATGCATCTCAAAAGCCAATTCGGGGGTTGTTTCCTTCATTAGTTTTTCCATAAAGGTACCCGGGGTTGCTGCATCAATATCGGGAAGACCGGCACGGGTTCTCACCTGGTTGATCAACGTGTAAGCTTCTGCACCTTCTCCGAGAGCCTCGGCTAGCATCAAAAGTACATCTGCATACCGTAAGAGGACCACGTTGACATCAGCTCCGGCTGAAGCTGCGGCTAAATCTATAAATTTGGTGATATAGCCTCCCGGTTCCACGCCAGGCTCTATTCCAAAGGTGAAAGGGATTCTGAGATCATTGGGATCATCAAAGGCATCAATTAGATCCTGGGTGGCGAAAGGGAATAATATGGCCCGAGTGTCTCCCCCGGCGACAATCCCCAAACGCTGAGCCACAACCGCGGGGATATAAGCATTCCCTCTACCAAAACCGGTCTGATTACCCGGATCGAAACTTACTTCAAAAATTGATTCAGCCGTGTTGACATTCCCCGCAGCATGAATATCGCCGAAATTAGGTAATAGGGAATATTGATTTTCTACCTGTCTCAAAGCGGCAACTGCAGCCGATGCATTTCCTCTTTGCAATTCCACTTTTCCCAATAGAGTAAGCGCGGCATAGCTAGTGACCCGGCCAACTTCGTTTCCAGCAGCGCCATCGTAAGAAGTAGGAAGCATTGTACTGGCGTCAGTCAAATCTTGAACGATTTGGTTAGAGACTTCATCTACAGTGGCTCGCGGGATGATGGTATTCCCAAAATCCTCGGTTGGAGTAGTTCTCATAGGCACCCCACCCCAAATGTTTACCATATGAAAATAAGTAAATGCCCTGATGAATTTTGCCTCACCCACAATCCTATTGATTAAGGTGGCATCGCCAGAAGCGTCTGGGGCGCGTGTAATCACCAAATTCGCCAAGTTAATGATTCTGTACATGCCTGCCCAGGTTAAGTCCAAAAGCAAGTTGCCGGGCACTTCTGTGAAAATATCGGTTGCTGTCCGCTCCGCTTGATCAGTATGGTCAAACCCTGTATTATCGGACCTGCCTTCTAAAATATTGTACTCACTTCCACCACCATAAACCTGCCTTTGAGCTAAATACACCCCATTTACCCCCAGTAACAATTCCTGATCGTTGGCAAAAAATGTAGATGCGTCGATTCTATCTGCTGGCTTAACATCCAGGAAATCATCACAGGATACCGGAAACACCAGCAACAGAAAAATAAATATTGATTTATATGATTTCATTTTTTTTCTATTTAGTGATTAAAAACTGAAATTAACGCCAAGGGTCCAGGTTCGCGGCAATGGCAGGGATGGAGGGCTGGTCAAGCCGATTTCCCGGCCATCATCAACCCCTGGTATTCTCGAACCACCGAAGAGCGAAGGACCACCCCCTGAATTCCTTCTTGTTTCAGGATTACCGCCGATAAAGTCTGTCCATAGGACCGCATTTTCTACCGATGTGTATATGCGAGCATAGGCTATTCCATACTTATCGAGGAAGGAAGACGGAATGTCGTAACTCAAGGTGATATTTTTTATTCTTACAAAATCAGTTTTTTGAATCCCCAGACTGGAAACCGCCCCAACCCCGGTATCAAATCCGCTGGCGCTAGGGGTCCTCCCATCTCCCGGTTCACTTTCGGATATATATCTTCCATCAAACCACATCTCTTTGGATAGGTTGACCATACGGAAGGGTGCAGCTACCTGGATCATGCCAAGATCAAGCACCTCTGCACCTGCCTGACCGGTAATGAGGGCACTGAACTGGAAATTTTTGTAACGAACCCTGGTATTGATCCCATAGATCCAATCAAGATTGGTCCCCCCCAGGTTTTGCCCATCGGGACTGAGGAAATTGCCTATGGTTCCATCTCCATCGGCATCTTCATATATAATCTGACCGGGGACTATACCGGGTTGAGCCGGAGGATTATCCCCCGCCCTGGCGATTCCCACGGCCTTAACCACGTGTATGTTCTGCAGCTCTCCACCTACTGTACGTCTGAGGGCGCCGAAAAAATTACGTACATCTGCTTCTCCACCAAGGTCCAGGATTTCCTGGTCGTTTTTGGTGACATTTCCTCCTACTGACCACTCAAAGTCTCCTGTGTCCACTATTTTAGCATTCACCGCAATTTCAACTCCTTTATTCCTCATACTGCCAATGTTGGATAAAAACCCAGAGAATCCAGAGGATTGAACCAGGTTCCTAGACAGTAATAAGCTGGTAGTTTCATTATTGTAGTAGTCGAATATCAAACTGAAACGACCATTCATTATGGTTAGATCAAATCCAATATCCAATTGTTCTGAGGTTTCCCAAGTAAGATCGGGATTTCCCGGATCGCCGATTTGTACTCCAATTAACTGACTGGTCCCCAAAGTTTGATTACCGGGGTTCAGGCTGGGCCGGGCTATGAAGTTCGGAATGGCGTTGCTACCGGTGGAACCAAAGGATACCCGGAGTTTGGCATCATCAACAAAGCCAAGATCCTGTATGAAGGATTCTTCTGACAACCTCCATCCAACAGCAAAGGAACCAAATGTTTTGTAGCGATTATTGGCACCGAACCTGGAGCTTCCATCACTTCGCACCGTGGCGGTCAGCAGATACCTTTCCTTGAAGGAGTAATTGAGTCTTCCCAGATAAGATACCAGTGTGTTTTCCGTCAGGCCGTTAGAAGCGGTTAAAGTCTCTGAGTCGCCGATAGACAATACCCTGACACCAGGTACCTGTAAACCGGATACGCTAGCTCCCACAAATTTGAGCCTGTCTTTCTGCAAGGTAAAACCTCCCAAAACATCAAAGGTGTGGTCCTGGCCTACCTGCAGCTTATAGTTAACCGTATTCTCATTGAGCCAGCCTGATTCAGTTACTTCGTTTACATCCAGGGTACTTACAGCAGGATAAGTAAACCTAGGGGTACCCGGTGGGGCATTATAGATGGATTCCACATGATCAGACCCAACGTTTGCAGAAAGGGTCGATTTTAGGATTAAACCATCAATGGGTTCAATGGCAAGACTGATACCTCCCAGCATCCTGAAGAGGTCGGTAGTTCGCTCAAAAACGTCAATAGTTTCCAGCGGGTTTCCTATGGGGAAGTTACCAGGTACATGGCTGCCAATGGCAAAGGATCCGTCTGCATTCCTGACCGGAATGATGGGGGGCATCAGTACGGCCTGGGCGTGGGCCTCGCCCCAATCAGTTCCACCTGCGGAGCCCGCCGAGCCGGGTAGGCTGGATTTGGTAATGACCGAATAATTCGGAGCCACATGCACCCCAAAGGTAATCCTGTCCGTGGGGCGGTATTCCAACTTTAGGCGAGCGGAGTATTTATCAAGGCCCTCACCCGGTATTACCCCTGCTTGATCGATATAATTTCCAGAAAGTAGATAAGAGACCTTTTCACTTCCACCGGAAGCGGAAATGGAATAATTCTGGAAGGCCGCGGTTTCATAGAGGAGATCCTGCCAGTCGGTGTCTGTTTGCCCATCCCAACTGTCAGCAATGAAATCAGGTACCGTACCTCCGTTTTGTTCAGTAAAAAACTGAACGTACTCTGCGGCATTCAACACATCATTCTGGTCACGTTCAAGGATAGTAGATACACCGGCGCTTATACCCACGTTGAACTGCGACTTCCCCTCTGAGCCAGATTTTGTGGTAACGATGATTACCCCATTGGCGCCGCGCGAACCATAGATGGCAGTAGCCGAAGCGTCTTTTAAAATCTCAACAGATTCTATATCGGCTGGGTTAAGAGCCGCGGCATTGCGCTGGTCAGTAGGAAAACCGTCTATTACCCATAACGGCTCATAACCAGCTGAAAGACTGCCAATGGCCCGGATTGAAATCTGGGCCAGGTCTCCGGGAGATGAAGTGCGGCTTGAAACGTTCAAGCCGGGGGCAATTCCCTGCAACGCATTCTCCACAGAGGCGATAGGCCGTTTTTCTATTTGTTCTGCCGCCACAGACACGATTGAACCGGTCACATCTTTTCGCTGTTGAGTACCATAACCTACCACTACTATTCCAGTCAGTTCGGTTACATCCGGAGCAAGTCCAATGTTAAAGACCGTTTGGCCATTAAGCTCCAGTTCCAGGGCCAGATACCCCACATAGGAAATAGTAATAGAATTGGTTTCCTGCGGGACATTTAAGCGAAAACTACCATCCACATTTGTGTTTGTTCCAACTGTGGTTCCGGTAGCCACTACGGAAGCTCCTGGTAAAGGATCTCCGGATTCGTCGGTCACGGTTCCGGATATTGGTTTATCCTGGGCACTTAGCATAAATGCTGATAATATTCCAGCCACCAATATCAAAGCCGTTTTCATGTAATAGTTTTTCATAGTCGGGCTAATTTATTTTCTATAATTTTCAAAAGTATTTGCTTGGATGCTACCTCTCCTTTGACTGAACCTGATGTTTTTTTTACACTTTTCGGATTGGTACTATACTACTTGCAAAAAAACAGGTATCGATCCATGGAAAAATCGACAAACTACCTACCAAATGAAGGCAAGCTTTGTAATGCTTATTTTGTATTATTTCCAGAAACTAACAGCCAAAAGAGCAAATATTTTACTATCTTAATTAAATGAAGCCCAAGGAACTACCGCGTACTTCTCCGGTAAACTCTTGCTTTGCAGTTCACCATCACAAATTGCCTCATTTTTTGAACGTGTGGCACTACCACAAGGAATATGAATTGGTTTATATAGAAAAAAGTAAAGGGACGAAATTCATCGGCGACAGCATGGGAAGATTTCGTCCCGGAGACCTTGTCTTAATTGGGTCCTGGCTGCCTCACCTTTGGCTAAATGATAAAATCTATTTTGAAAAGAAAGATAAGAAAGCTGAAGCCTGTGTGATTCATTTCGATCCTGATTGCTTTGGGAATGAGTTTTTTAACATACCTGATCTGCATGCGCTTAAGCATTTACTTGAAGAGGCCAAGGTGGGATTAGAAATTCTTGGCAGCAACAAGCCACAGATTCTGGAAATGCTACTTAAAATATTTCACCATGAAGGCCTTGAAAAAGTGACATCTTTATTAAATATGCTTCACCTCATTGCCAGAAGTCCTAATAAACCTCTGTCGAGTCCAACATTTGTAAATGCCTATCCAAAAACCCATTCCAAACTGGATACAGTCTATGCTTATATGCTAAAGAACTTTAATAACGGCATCGGTCTAAATGACGTAGCTGACCATGTAAGCATGAATCCTTCAGCATTTAGTCGCTTCTTTAAGAAGGCAACCAATAAATCGTTCATTACTTTTCTTATTGAATTAAGAATTGGATTTGCTTGCAAAATCATGCTGGAGGATGACTATAAAACCATTGCTGAGATTTGTTATGAAAGTGGATTTAACAATCTCTCCAATTTTAATAAGCAGTTTAAGAAGATTACCGGAAAAACTCCTATGGAGTATGTACAATCCCACCACCACAATATTATGAATCCGACCGAGGTTGAATCCTATGTTTAAAATCAGGCCTTAGACATACGTGGGAATCAACTACTAATTCCAAACCGCACCAGTCAAGAACTCATATTTTTCTCGGCTTTCACTTTTTATCTCAGTGCTATACCCGGGAGCAATTGGGGGCATATAGGCTCCATTTTGAACAACCACGGGGTTAACAAAATGCTCATGCAAATGATCCACATATTCAATGATTCTGCTTTCCATAGTACCGCTAATAGCAACATAGTCGATCATTGAAAGATGCTGAACCTGCTCGCAAAGCCCAACTCCGCCGGCATGAGGACAAACAGGAATTTCAAACTTAGCCGCCATTAGCATAATGGCTAATAGTTCATTAACGCCTCCTACGCGGCAACTATCAATTTGGCATATATCCATAGCACCTGCCTGCATTAATTGTTTAAATATGATCCTGTTCTGGCAGTGCTCCCCGGTAGCTACTTTGATCGGTTTAATTGCCTCAGCTATGGCTTTGTGTCCCAATATATCGTCGGGGCTGGTCGGCTCTTCAAACCAATACAGGTTGAATCTGCTGAGCTCCCTGATCTTGGCTATTGCTTCTTGTACATCCCATTTCTGATTGGCATCCATCATTAATTTGATGTCTGGGCCAATCTCTTCCCTTACAATAGATGCTCTGCGGATATCGTCCTGGAGGTCCGAACCCACTTTCATCTTGATAAATTTCCAACCTTGATCAACCGCCTCCCTGCATAGGCGCCGTATTTTTTCATCAGGATAACCAAGCCAGCCAGCTGAAGTAGTGTAAGCGGGATATCCATTTTTAATCAGGTAAGCAATCCGTTCATTCTTACTAGGCTCATTGCGCTTTAATATTTCAAGTGCCTCCTCCGGGGTGATAGCATCGGTGATGTAACTGAAATCAACGCATGAAATGAATTCCTCCGGGGTCATATCCGCAATCAGTTTCCAAAGCGGTTGGCCTTCCACTTTTGAGTACAGATCCCAAACCGCATTCACCAGCGCCCCAGTGGCCATGTGCACCGCTCCCTTATCCGGACCAATCCAGCGCAGCTGACTATCTCCAGTGATTAGCCGCCAGAAAGCAGCCATATCTGAGGTAATTCCTTCCAAAGTCTTACCATCCAATAATGGGGACAACGCTTTTAATGCGGCCACACATATTTCATTTCCTCTGCCTATGGTAAAGGTTAATCCATGCCCCTCATAGCCTTCATTATGATTTGTTTTGAGTATAACATAAGCAGCGGAGTAATCAGGATCGGGGTTCATGGCATCAGACCCCTGTAGCGATTCACTGGTTGGAAACCGTATATCCTGGATTACAATATCTGTAATTAAAGTCATGAACGAGAATTAGAATTAATAAAGGTGTTACTAAATAACCCATGTATCAACTACATCCTTTGCAAGCAGTGATGATTATTTTGCACAAGTTATACAACGCACTACAGTTGCCGTTGAATATTACCTTTTCATTTTAGCCACTAAAACTTCAAAAGGGGTATATCCAGCGTTGATCGATGCAAGTTTGTAGTTCCGGCAGATGCCCACGTATCTCTTGTTTCAACCTCTATTAGGACTTATATAGCTTGCCTTCTTTGCTGTACTCATTGCGTATACCCTCCATAAGATCTTGTAGATCGATCCGGGTGCTTTCTTT
>JBPCUG010000057.1:0-3044 GCA_051011275.1 Cyclobacteriaceae bacterium
ATAGGATACCTGGGGGCCAGCATATACATGTAAGCCATCAGTGATCATGTATTTTGCCACCACTGGCAGATCGATATAATGAGAGTTCACGGCGATCTCGCCTTCCACATTGAATAAAGATCCATCTAGAAAGCTCTCAGTTAGTCGCATCCCCTTTTTATGGTATACCACTGAGGGTTCGATAAAGAATCTATCACTTACTGGGATACTCATAAACGCTCCGGCATGATATCCAATACTACTCTTGGTTTCTAGCACTTGAGTAACTCCAATCAGGTCGCTTAAAGCGGCTTTGGCATCACCATGCCAGTCAGTCATACTTACCCCTGCTTTTATTCCGTACTTTATTTCTTGAGCATCTACTTTTACCAAAAAACCCATTGCTATTACGAGGGTAAAAATTATCTTTTTCATAACACACACAGTTAGATTAAAAATTGGTTTTAATAAACCTTTTCGTTTACTCCCACTAATGGAAATACCATGCCAGTTTTTTTTGATCAGACAATTTGCTGATCTTACTGTTGCGACTTTTTTGGGTGTAACTAACTGATTACAAGAATAATATGATTTAAAAAATATTCATAAAAATTGTTGTACCGAGGCAAATAACAGGAGAGCCTTTAGCATGCACATTGAGATTTGTAGTTGGGATCCATTATTCAAAGAGCATAAAAAAAGCCCCAAACTATGGGGCTCTCAAAAGTACGTTTTATGAGCTATTACTCTTCCTCCGAGGAGGTATCTGCCGGGGCTGCTGCTGGTGCGTCGCCCGCCCCTACTTTTTTAACGTTTACAGCATTTAGACCTTTACGGCCTTCCACTACCTCGTAAGTTACCTTGTCGTTTTCTTTGACCATTTCGGTAAGTCCGGATACGTGAACAAACACTTCATTTTGGGATTCGTCTTCGACAATGAAACCATAACCTTTGCTTTCATTGAAAAATTTTACTGTTCCTGTTGACATAATATTCGTAGTAAGAAAATGATACCCGATAAAGTTATGGAAAAAAGTCTAACTTCAATGGGAAAACACTATTTTAATGAAGACTCTATATTTAGTAAGACATGCGAAATCCAGTTGGGATTTTCCCCATCTAAGTGACTTCAACCGACCTTTAAACAAGCGGGGGAAAAAGAATGCACCGGAAATGGGGAAACGGATGGCGATGAAAAACATTAGCCCTGATCTCTTGCTTGCGAGCCCGGCAAAGCGTGCCTTTTCTACTGCAAAATCCGTAGCCAAGGAATTGAATTACGCGGTAGAAATGATCCAAACAGATGAAAGCATCTACCATGCCGGAGTGGGTGACCTGCTATTTGCAATCCAAAAGGTATCAGATCAATACCAAAGCCTGATGTTATTTGGCCACAACCCTGGATTTACCGATCTGGCCAATGATCTTACCGGTGAGTTGATAGCTAATGTTCCTACTGCCGGCGTTGTAGCGATTGAATTTCAAGCAGATCAGTGGAGTGCTGTTAACTTGGGACAGGGCAAAATGCTATTCTTTGATTACCCTAAGAGATTGGGCTAACCATGGCTGACAGTTGCCTGCACTTGATTGGACTTTTTCCTTTGCCTCTGTAGAATCACCTGTTCCATTAGTTGGTAGGTATGTCCATTCAAAGATTTTATATCAGCTCTGGTCAGTCCTTTTGTTGAGATAGGCTCCAAAGCGTAGATATCAATTCGTCCTGGCTGAGCCCAAAATCGATTCTTCGGCATCAACTTGTCGGCATTTATAATTACAAATGGAAGCACCGGGGCCTGTGCTTCAATGGCTATACGAAACGCTCCGTCGTAAAATGGTAGCAGTGGTTCATTTGTATCATTTCGGGTGCCCTCTGGAGCAATGTAGATGGGGATCTTTCTTTGTATACTTTTGGCCAACCGGCGGGTGCTCTCTTCACGACTAGATTGGTTTGTTCTATCTACTATTATTGTTAGCGCCTTAAGGATCCAGTTAAATACTGGGATTTTTAGTAGTTCCTTCTTCGCCAAAGGACGAAACTCTCCCGGTATGGTCAAGGCAAAACCTGGAATGTCCAAAAAGGAACCATGGTTGCTAATAAAAATATAAGCAGTTTTCGGTCGAATGTGTTCCTTACCGTGTACTCGGTATCTGATCCCAGTAAGCCAACAAAACAGAGTTGTCCATATCTTTATTACACCGTAGCTGATGTAAGAAAACTTTGGATTTATTAATACAGGAATTACCATGAAAGGCACTACTATTAACATCAGTGCGGTGAAAACAAATACCGTCCAAAGGTAAAATACGTTACCTAACAAGTTTTTAATCATGCCTAAATATAATGAATTAGGGAGTTACAACTTTTAACGAAGCAGGCTTAATCTTTACTTCCAAGGTATCTTCATCCAGGGCGAATGCCTCTCCATCCAAATGATAATAACTACCAACTGGGCAAGTAACCGTGGCCTCCGTTATTTTCATGATCTCCACATAATTACTTTTGTGGATCGATTTGTTGAAAAGCCTGAGTCCTAAATTGATACCAAGATGCTTTGGGTAATCCTTGACGATACAGAGATCTAATTGGCCGTCTCTGATATCAGCTAGCGGGGAGATAAAAGCATTATTACCAAACTGCCGGGCATTGGCAAAGGTAATGGAGAATGCCTTGTATTTCATATCAAAGCCCTCGGCTTGAATAGCATAATCACCGGATTGGTAACGGGCAAACTCCAGGAGGGTATTTTTAAGGTAAGTTTTAAAACCCCTTTCAGGTTGCTCGGCAAACTGTTTGCTTATGTAAGCATCAAATCCAACCCCGGCGGTGCAAAAAAAAGGTCGACCGTTGGCTTCGGCGCTATCTATGATAGTAACTTGCTGCTGTAATATTACATTTATGGCTTTTGTGGTATCAAGGGGAATGCTTAAATCTCTGGCAAGACCATTCCCCGATCCAAAAGGGATGATGCCTAAGGCTGTTTCAGAGTTCAGTAGGGCTTGTGCGGTTTCATTGACCGTTCCATCGCCTCCCACGGCAGTCACAAAATTAAACCCCTCCTCAATAG
>JBPCUG010000058.1:0-5022 GCA_051011275.1 Cyclobacteriaceae bacterium
AAAGTTGGCAAGCCTAAAGTCTAACCTCTCTTACAGCCAGGAAAGAAAACCCATTTGAGGCTGACAATACAGTGGGGGTAACTTTGCTGTAACATCCAAAATGCGGAGGCCTTCAATAGGCAAACATTGCAACAGAATTAATACGCCTAAACTCCATCTTAGCGTTTGGAATAGACTACCAACCTTCTTACATCGTAGTTCACAAGGTAATCCTGCGAATGATTCGCAACCTTTTTTGCAGGATCAATTGCCGTTGTAATTAATTAACTTCTCTTCACGAGATTTAACAATTTAGCATTCCTTTATTCTCTAAATTATCGCAAAAATCAAAAGACTCTGATGGAAGTTGCGTTTAAGCCCAGGGCAGTTCTTTTGCTACTGCTCAGCACCGTGGCTACGAGTCTCTATAGTCAAATTACTAGCAAGTCAATCCTATCCGGTGTTGTTGTGGATAGCGAAACTATGGAGCCATTACCTTATGCGCATGTGATTTTAAATGGTAAACTATTTACCCAACCGAATAGTCAGGGCATGTTCTTTCTACCTATGAATGCAGAGGACACACTTACTATCAGCCACATAGGATATCGATCAGAACAAAAGATTATTGAAGTTGCTAAAGATATAAAAACCCTTAGCGTAGCTATCTTTTTGGCTAAAGATATTACCCTACTGGAAGCAATAGAAGTAACGCCGATGCCAGCTACCGAAGCATCATTCAAACAGGCTGTATTAGAAATGGAGATTGGCCCTAAGCTAACATCCAATATGGAGAAGCAACATATGCAGATTACATTTGATATGATAATGGGACCCAAAGTAAGCTACGACGCGTATGAGAACTATCGCGGAATCGGGCAATCAAAAGGATTTACACTCTTTTCTTCCGGGCCAAATAAGGGAATCCTTCGTGCTATAAAAAGCTTCAAATCCAAAAAAAAAGAGAAGAGTAAAAATTAACTATTTCCAAAGTTATTTTATGTACTCAGGTGCATGTGGGATGGCTTGATTTTGCTCATAATCGTGTTGGATCCATAGGGTGGCGTTCTCTTGGGCTATAAACTTTTCAATGCTATCCATGGCCTGTAAACTTAATTCTTTGTCAAAGTTAAATACAGGAACACCACGTTGGTCACGGTTTTTACTAAAATGGTACAAATCTCCTGAAAGGACTATTGGTCCTGTCTCGGGTAGATTTACAAACAGCACCTGATGCCCGGCTGTATGACCTACTGCCCTTTTGATTACCACCGTACCGTCACCAAAAACATCGTGATCTCCCTTGAGTTTGACCACCTTATTGTTTTTCAGAGAGTCGAGATTAGGGTTGACTGTTTCACCCTCAAATAAGCCTGCATATTCCTCTTCTTGCAGCAGAAGAGTAGCTGAAGTGAATAGATTGGCATTTCCAATGTGATCGCCATGCAAGTGAGATAAGCCCAAGAAGTCAACGTCAGAAGGATCTAGGCCAACCTCTTCTAATTGGGAACTCATAGTCTTGGGCATTTTCATTACAAAATTTCCAGCGTCATTACCATCCGGATTCTGACTTAGCCCATCTGGCAACCCTGTATCCCAAATCAAATCACCCTTGTCATGCCTTATCAAATAAGCTGAATTGGTAAATTGCTTGCTCAATCCCTCATCAATACCGGGAGAAAATTGAGAGATATCCTTAACCAAGATATCCCCTACCGTAAAGACATACATTTTTAGTTCTGAAGCAGCTGGCACAATGGCTTCGTCGATGCTTGTCTCGTGGTCTGCTTGTTGTGAGGTTGGAGAGTTGCAAGCAATCAAGCTTGTCAAAAGTAGTGTGGGTAGGTAACTTAATTTCCAAATGGAAGTGATGAGGTTATGCATAGTGATCCGCTTTATAATAAGTCTTCTGTAAGATTGCTTATAAATATGGTCATGTCAAGATAAAATTCCAGTTAGCAAGGCTTACATTCCATATTACTCACTGCTAATTTCAAACTCTACCCTCCTGTTGCTTCTTCGGGCTTCATTGGTAGATTCCATATCTAGTGGTTGGGTATTGCCCATACCAACAGGTGTTAATCGATTTTCTCGAATTCCTCGATTGATTAGATGATCAACCACCGATTGCGCCCTGTCCTTCGACAGTTGCAAATTGAAATCTGTGGACCCCATATCATCGGTATGACCTATTATGTGTACCCGATAGTCGGGATTTTCCAATAGGTAAATAGCAAATTCATTGAGCTCTAATGAAAACTCCACTTCTACTTGGGCAGAGTTTGTTTTAAAATTGGCATGCTCAAATTCAGTAGGCGTATTTAGTTGAAACCGGTCTTGGTCTTTGTGATCAACAGGATCACTTGAAGTAATAACAGAATCCCGACGAGGTGCTCTTTCCCTAAAAAGAAAACTGTCACCCTTCCTTTTAAACCCCTCAAACCTTTCCTTATTTCTCCTTACCATATATCCGGTAAAACTCCGGCATTGGCGATCAAAGCATACAACTTTAGATAGAAAGTAATGTTTTGAGGCCCCTTTTCTTTTGATCATTCGTTTCTGATCTGGCGCTAAGTGAGAAACCATCAAAGGGCCGGGGACACAACCGAATAAATGTAAAGCGATAAGAATAGCTAAAGATTTTCTTATCGCTTTAATCTGCACATACATGGTTATGGTCTAACCGTTTTGGTTGCGGTAATGGCTCTTTATCCTAAACGAAAAAGAAGCTCTCTTATTATTGGAGGCTCAAATACCATTTTCTATCAACAGATTTTGTTGGCTGGTCTAAAAGCATGGTATGTCTAACCAAACAGTGTTACATTTGTTTCAGAAAGATTTTTACGGTCTTTCTTTCCATAGCTGGTTGAGATGAAGCCCGGGGTCACTGACCTCGGGCATTTATTTTCTAAGAGCTTTAGCTCGTTTTTAACCCACAAAACTCCTGATTCCCATTTTCTATCGACAAAATACTAGTGTTAATCTAAAATCACTGGACTTATATAGGTATCATGTATTACATTTGTCCCAGAAAGATCTTTACGGTCTTTCTTTCCATAGCTGGTTGAGATAAGGCTTGGGGTCACCGACCTCAAGCTTTTTTTATTTAGGCCTGAACCACGCCAACTTACAATTCAATTTTTAGGATCGGCTATTCGATGGCTCTTTGAGTTTGGGTTGGTATATGAGCCCTTAAATGGCTCGCCTGTGCTGACTACTTCTGGGCCCATAGCATCTTTATCCTTTGGGATGCGTGCAATTACTTCTAGAACGATGGGAATTGCATGAGTTGCTATACGTTGTACACTTTCTTGCATATCCTTAAAGTCAAATGGCCTCACACCCACTGCAGGGTTGGCTATTGAGCAAATAGCAGCAAACCTAATACCTAGCTGTCGGGCATAAACTGCACAAGTAGCAATGTTTTCACTTGTAAGGTCTCCCCCCAAAATACGCATGGCTCTTACTTCTGCTGCAGTTTCGAATCTCTCAGGATTATGCTGCACAAAGGTGCCGGTTTCATAAAGTTTTCCGGAGTAGCCTTCTTGTTTTTTCCTTGCTTCATCGATTAATAATTTTCTTAAAGAAGGGCTGAAGGGATCTACATAATTGGCAAAAATGCCAGGCCTGCTAATCCCAGCCTCGTGCAAGATGTTTTGAGGCCTAGAGTTTTCCATTTCCATGAAATCATTGACGATCACAAGGTCATCGTAATTGTAGGTGGTTTTAATCCCACCAGAACTAGCACCTCCGATTACATGAGTTACCTTCAAATCGTATAAGGCGAGCCATGTTTTAATATGGTGCTTTCCTTCGGGCTCGCCGGGTAGCTTTGCCTCCACTCCGTACATTCGTATATAGTAAAAAGGGACCCCTCTGTACCTCATCTTATATATAGGAGGGCTTTTTCCCGCTTTAGTCTCCACATTAAACACCCCTTCCTCCTGGACCAAACCTTTACCAAAAGCTTCAGGAGCACCAAAACTCGTACCACCAACTACGGCAATAAAAACTTTCTCAGTCGATTTTTGCGCATTCGTTGCAAAAATAGGAACAATAAAAAATAACAAGGTGTAAGCTAAGCGTTTCATTGCTGCTGCATTAATAGGTTAGTGGTAAAACTACAAAGTATTCATTATGGCCAAAGCACGATCGAGCTCCTCCTCATTGTTATAAATGTGTACACAATGCCGTAGTAACTCTTCGCCAACAGACCTAGGTTGAAGCTTACCTTTTTTCCATAGTGTCTTTTGCAAATCAGGTCCTGAAATACCTTCCAAAGCATAGGTGGTCATGCCGGCACACATTGCTGGATGGGTTGATGAATGTATGTTGATTTTACCGTTCTTCTTTAGTCCCCTCCGTAGGTAGTCACCTAGAAACTTTATGCGCTCAGTCCATTTATCAGCTCCAATCTGTAGGTAGAAATCAACCGCAGCTTCTAGACCTGCCAATAAGGCCGGATTCCCCGTACCATTTTGCATTAGGCGAAAACCGTGATCTTTCTGAAAGTTCCAATTATAGCTGGCAATGGTGCTCCAGATCTCAGGCATTCGCTCCTTTTTAATAAATAGTATACCACTTCCAGCCGGGGCTAAGAGCCACTTGTGAAGACTCGAATAGTAGGCATCACAGCCGATGTCCTTTACATCTATTTTTATTTGACCCACCCCTTGCGCACCGTCCAAAACCGTGAAAATTCCCCTTCGTCGGGCTTCCGCACAAATCTCTTTTACTGGCATAACTACACCATACACAGATACAATATGAGGAATGGCAATTACCTTGGTACTGGGAGTGATTTCCTTTAACACCGCATCGATCACCTGATCAGGATCGTTTGCAGGTAACGGCATTCTCGCTTGTTTATATACGCATCCTCTCCTTTTTGCCAGCAATTGCCAGGCAGCAAAACCACCTCCATGCTCTTGATCAGTATTAATGATCTCGTCTCCTTTCTTTAGTTCTAGACCATTGGCAACGAAGTTCATCCCGTGGGTAGCATTTTGGGTTAGCGCTATTTCCTGCATCTCAGCATTAACT
>JBPCUG010000059.1:0-3128 GCA_051011275.1 Cyclobacteriaceae bacterium
GGTCTGAGACAGTTAAGAAAATAACCGACAATTCTGGTGAAGCTACCTTTATAAGGGCCGATGTCTCAAAACATGAAGAGGTAAAAGACCTAATGGAAAGCTCGATCGAAACCTATGGTAGCATCGATGTGGCAGTGAATAATGCAGGGGTAGCAAATAAGGTACCGCAACATGCAGCCGAGGTGGATCTCGAAGATTGGGATAGGGTTATGGCCATTAATACAACCGGTGTGTTTTATTGTTTGCGTGAAGAATTGAAGCAAATGATGCGACAAAAAGAAGGCAATATAATTAACATAGCTTCTATCGCCGGACTTAAGGGTTTGCCAAATAGCTTGGCTTATGTAGCTAGTAAACATGCGGTAGTCGGCATTACAAAAACGGCGGCCATGGAATATGCGCGTCACAATATTCGTATCAATGCTGTGTGCCCTGTGTTTACTATTACACCTATGTTTCAACCGGATCAAATGGACCAGATCTCGGAAGGCCTTTCAGATAAATTGAAAAGAGCTATTCCCATGAAGCGATTTGCCCAACCTCAGGAAATGGCAGAAGCCATACTCTGGCTAGGCTCTGATAAAGCCAGCTTTGTCACCGGCCATGCACTACCGGTTGATGGAGGCTTAACGGCATAAGGACATACAAGAACATAACATGAATTTCGAATACACCCAAAAAGTAAAGGACCTGGAGACAAAGCTAAGCCGCTTTATGGAAGGCCATATTTATCCGGTGGAAAAGGCTTATCATCACTGGGTCATAGATCCTGAAAACTTATGGAAGCCGTTTCCGGAAATGGAAAAACTGAAGGAGTTAGCTCAGGCGGAGGGGCTATGGAACCTGTTCTTGCCCCAGGAGTATGGTGAGCTAAGTCCGGGTTTGACTAACCTTGAGTATGCACCATTAGCCGAAATTATGGGTAAGGTAACCTGGTCCTCTGAGGTATTTAACTGCAGCGCCCCGGATACCGGGAATATGGAAGTTCTAGCTAAGTATGGAACCAAGGGGCAGCAGGACACCTGGCTGAAACCTTTGATGGCCGGCGAGATTCGCTCGTCGTTTTTGATGACGGAGCCAAAGGTAGCCTCTTCCGATGCTACCAATATCGAAACTTCCATTGTGAAAGATGGTGATGAGTATGTGATCAATGGACTTAAGTGGTGGTCGACCGGAGCGATGCATCCCAATAATGAGATATATATTGTGATGGGAAAAACTGATCCGGGGGCAGAGCGGCACCAGCAGCAAAGCATGATCCTGGTGCCAGCTGATGCACCTGGTGTGAAGAAGCTAAGGGCTTTGTCCGTGTTTGGTACCTATGAATCTCCGATTGGGCATGGTGAGATTGAACTTAAGGATGTTCGGGTACCCGCGGCGAATATTTTATTAGGGGAAGGTCGCGGTTTTGAGATCGCTCAAGGTAGACTTGGGCCAGGGCGCATTCACCACTGTATGCGTTTGATAGGGGTGGCGCAGCGTTCTTTGGATCTGATGTGTAAGCGTGTGGCAGAAAGAGAGGTTTTTGGTAGATCTCTTAAGGACTTTAGCAGTATTAGGCAGGATATCGCCAAGTCAAGGTGTGAGATCGAGCAGGCCAGATTACTCACTCTATCGGCTGCGGATAAAATCGATAAGGAGGGGATCAAGGGAGCTAAAGATCTTATTGCCATGATAAAAATTGTGACCCCACTGATGGCACAGAAGATAATCGATCGTGCTATACAAGCACATGGTGGGATGGGAGTGAGCGGTGATACGCCGCTGGCAGAATTCTTTGCTTATGCTCGTATTGTTCGCTTGGCCGATGGGCCGGATGAGGTACATATGTATCAACTAGGAAGGAATACCGTGAAGGAGGTAGTTGGGAAATAGGACTTTTATTACACATTTCCGTTCACGGACGCAGTCATGGATTCGTAACGGGCACAGGTTGGGAGAAGTTGCGCCAGTTAGTCAAATAGGTAACCAAAAATTTCACATAAATAATGCGACTAAAAGAACTCGGAAGAACTGGTTTGAAAGTTTCGCCAATAGGCATAGGTTTGGCTGCTTTAGGAAGGCCGGGATATATCAATTTGGGACATGCTCATGATTTGAACAAGGATTACAATGTGAAGTCGATGGAGAAGAATGCCCATCAAGTATTGGACTTGGCTTTGGAATTTGGCATCCGCTATTTTGATGTGGCGCGATCCTATGGCAAAGCGGAAGCATTTTTATCTAGCTGGCTTCACAAAAATGGGCTTAAACCAGAGTCAGTTGTAACAGGTTCGAAATGGGGTTATACCTATACAGCTGACTGGAAAGTGGAAGCCACGGCTCATGAGATTAAGGATCATTCTCACTCCGTTCTTAAGCAACAGTTGGAGGAAAGCAGGGCGCAACTGGGTGAGTTTTTGAAATTATACCAAATTCATTCCGCCACCCGGGAAAGCGGGGTTTTGAAAAATCAGGAAGTTCTGGAGGAATTGCATTTGATCAAACAATCAGGAACCTCAATCGGACTGTCGGTTAGTGGGCCTCTTCAAAACGAGACTATTCTGGAGGCACTGGAAGTGACTTTTGATGGCGTTCGGCTTTTCGATACTGTGCAAGCTACCTGGAATCTACTAGAGCAATCTGCGACCTCGGCCTTGCAGGCGGCCCATCAGGAAGGTCTTGGCGTGATCATTAAAGAAGCTCTGGCAAATGGCAGACTAACTGATAAAAACTCGGATCCGGATTTCGAGGATAAAATTTATTTGTTTGAGTACCACGAAAAGCAGCTTGATACCACAATTGATGCACTAGCAATTGCCGCAGCCCTCTATCAACCCTGGGTAGATGTCGTTTTGAGTGGAGCAAGTACTTTGGACCAGCTTAAATCCAATCTCAAAGCTATCACCGTAGGCTGGAGTGAGCAAATCGCATCAGAGTTGAGTTTTATGAGAGAAGAGACGCAGCAATATTGGAGATTACGAAGTGAGCTTCCCTGGAATTAACTTCAGTTGCGCCTATGGCTAGGCACTCTGGCGCTTCCACTCTCTACGGATATTTTCTTCCGCCTGCGAGGAGAATACATGGAGCTCATCTCTTGAATAGACATACACGTCATCGTCGGCAGGTATTCTAACGTGGTACCTGGT
>JBPCUG010000060.1:0-4193 GCA_051011275.1 Cyclobacteriaceae bacterium
GGGGATTATCACGACTTATGGATTAATCCAAGTAACTCGAAGAACATGGTGATTGCAAATGACGGTGGCGCTGCTATCAGTTTCAACTATGGCAAAACCTGGTCAGTTCAGTCAAATATGCCTACGGCACAATTTTATCGGGTAAATGTAGACAATGCATTTCCCTATCGGCTGTATGGTGGTCAGCAAGACAATTCGTCCGTGCGCATAGAAAGCATGGCTATAGGAAGACGTAGCATCAGCCAACAAAACTGGACCTATTCTGCTGGCGGTGAAAGTGCGTTTTTAGCCTTTGACCCAAATGATCCTCGCTATGTGCTCGGCGGTAGTTATCTCGGCACCATTGAGGTGTTGGATAATAAGGCAATTGCAGGTACACGCATTATGGCCGCGCCAATTCAGTACCTGGGGCGGGATGCCAAAGACATGAAGTACCGATACAATTGGAATGCCCCTATCATTTGGTCAAAACATGAGCCCGGCACATTTTACCATGGCGCTCAACTCCTCCTGCGCACCAGAGATATGGGTGTTTCGTGGGAAGAGGTCTCTCCGGATCTCACTAAAAATGAAAAAGAAAAGCAAGGCAAAGGAGGAGGGCCCTATACTAATGAGGCGGTAGGTGCTGAGAATTATGGTACGCTGAGTTATGTAATCGAATCTCCACATGAAAAGGGTGTGATCTGGACTGGTAGTGATGATGGATTGGTACAATATACGCGAGACGGCGGGGCAAACTGGACAAATGTAACACCAAAGGGCTTGACTGAATGCCTGATCAATGCTATTGATATTTCCCCTCACGATCCAGCCACAGCATACATTGCCACCACACGATACAAGTTTAATGATCATACCCCGGCGCTTTACAAAACCACAAACTATGGAAAGTCATGGACCAATATTTCCACCGGGATTCCATATGGTGCCTTTACGCGAGTAGTGCGGGAGGACGAGGCGAGAAAAGATCTACTCTTTGCCGGTACCGAGACTGGTATCTACATTTCTTGGAATGGAGGAAACAATTGGCAGTTGTTCAACCTGAACTTTCCGGTGGTACCAGTTACCGATTTGATGATTCGTCATGACAACTTAGTAGTAGCCACTGCCGGTAGATCCTTCTGGATATTGGACGACCTCGAATTACTAAGGCAACATAGGCAAGGTGACGAATTGTTTACACTATATCAACCCAAAAATGCCATCCTTGGCAACTGGGGAAGCCCGATGAACAATAGTAATGATGACTTCAAAGGTGCCGACCCTTTTGTAGGTATCAATCCGGCCAACGGTTTGGTGGTTTATTATAGATTATCAGATAAGCACAAAGATGCCGATTTGACTTTAACCATTAAGGATGCCAGTGGGCAGGTGGTGAGAACCATTGGCTCTAAAAAGGATGAGTCTTTCAAAAAATATGATGGAGGACCATCTGCGGAACCAACATTAACCACCAAGAAAGGACTGAATCGATTCGTTTGGGACTTGCGATACCCCACACTGTTGGGCGCACCTACGGCGTACATTGAAGGAAGTTTCCGGGGTCACAAAGCCATCCCCGGAGATTATAGGATAACACTTAAGGCTGGATCACAAGAAGCTAGTACCACTTTTAAGATCCTACCTAATCCATTGTATGAAATATCTGCTGAAACTTATGCGGAGTATGATGCATTTATGAAATCCGCTTCCGCTACTTTCAATGACATGCATAAGAAGGTAAATGCCATCTTAAAGATGCGCAGCAAAGTTGAAGAGGTGCTTAAGGATCTCCCGGAGGACACTTCGTATGCAACAATCAAAGCAAATGGTAAAGCATTGATCAAAAAGATGAAAGCCTGGGATGAAGATATGATCCAAAGGAAATCAAAGGCTTATGACGATGTAGAAAATTTCCCTAACAAGTTTACCGCTGAATACATATTCATGATCAATCAAACCGAAAGCGAAATACCAAGGGTCAACAATTCTTCCAAAGAGAGGTTGGTAGAGTTAACCAAACAGTGGCAGGGTTTGGAAGCTAGAGCCCGGGAAATAATGGATGCCGATGTACCCAACTATAACAAGCAGTTGACAGAAGTGGGTATTGGTGTGGTGAGGTAAAAACAATCCGTTGCCCTAATGGAAACGGATTGTTGTAATTGTTTATTTGAAGTCACTGCTACATTAGGCTCTAAGTCTGTGTGAGTGGTCCACCAGCCACTCAAGTAACACATCCCAGGCTAGTTCAGCAGCATCCTCGCCCATAAAAAGATCCGCATGTCCATAGTCAATGGCGCGTGACTGAGGCCGGAGGCTTACGATGTGATCGGTGATATCGGTGCTTGAAGTTAGGCTGCTGGTGTATAGCCCTTGTTGCCCAAATCCACCGGCTACTCCCAGATAAAGTATCGGTACTGTAATCTCGATCAGGTGATCATCAATGGTGACCTCTTCCTCGTTGCACGCGCAGACATTTGTGTCCCTTCCATTCGCCCGTGGCTGGTAAGGAGGAAGACCTCTAAGCAATTGGATCCATCTGGATGACTTAGTATAAAGCAATCCACCTGGAATAGGAGGATTGCCTCTGAGTTCTCCTCCAATAAAGTGCCAAGATGGTGCTGGCGGGTTAGCTGGAGGGGCGATACCAAGAAAAAGGGCTGCCTGGTAGTTATTAAGCCAGGGTATTGTCGCTGAGGGCTCTTCGGGTTTGATAACAGCCAGATCGCCTATTCCTCTAAAGAAGATACCGTTGCTGTTCTGATAAACGCCGTTATTGATTTGTTCTTGTGCAGCAGCAGCCCGATCGCAACTGGAGATACGAAAAGCTTCATCCTCAGGTGCATATTTCATAAAACCATCAGCAGCAACAATGCCCTTGATGTCTCTTAAAATACGATGCTGCTGCGTTTCTCTCCCGGCGGCTGCATAGGCTACACTCACCCCGTAACTGAATCCTAATAGGTTCATACGGTCAAAGCCCTGCCGGGTAAGTCCGCGTACCAATCGCGCAATGGCCATGGCCTTGAGGGTATGATCCACATCGCGTTCAACTCCCCAATCTTGCATAAATGTGAAGTCATTAGTTTCTTCGGGGACTAAGGTCCAGGCTAAATCTATGCCCCAAACATCAATATTGTTCGATGCCAGGTAGAATGGTGAAGAGTTTTGCGCATCTGGTTGATCTACCCCTGGTCGCAAGAAGATATCATCAAAGTTTTGGCCTGAACCGTGGATCATAAAGACCGCTCCATCTGTGCGGGTCGGACGATAGGGTCTTCGTTCCCGAACCACTCGATGGATGCGAACCACATCAAATTCATCGCTGCCTAAGTCTACTACAAACTGATAATGGGCAATGCCATTTTGCAACTTTGACCGGTTCATGCTCAATAGACGTCGCCTTTTATTGGGCATGCGACGAAAACTGTTGGTGCTCTTTTCAATAAGATCCGGGTGTTGAATATTAACGATCTCAACGTTGTTAGATGCTTGTATTCCGGACAGGTTGGTAATAGTAACTGCTTCTCCATTCTCACCACTAAGACCAATGAGCTGGATGTTGGAATTATCAACGGTAACCTGCTCGTCGTACTTACCAGGTTCGATGTAAATGGCATCACCAGGTTCTGCTGCATCGACTGCATCCTGGATCGAACTTTCATTCGGAACGATAATGCTGGACTCAACATCTAGCTGGTTTAGAAAAGCTACCCAATCGCCCTCTGCAGTTTGATCAGGAGTAGGATCAGTATCACTCATTATGGTAAAGTCGGGCTCTTCACAGCCGATGATCCAAATGGAAAGGCTCAGCAAAGTCAAGACCATAGAAATTCGATAACGTACCTTTGATATTTTCATAGCGATAAAGTTTAAAGGCCTCAGAGGCCCGATTGAACAAATAGTTGATTAAAGCAATTGGCCAAGTGCTTTAGTTATATGCTACTTCAAAGGTCAATTAAAAAAGAAGAAAGGTATTTCAGGCATGTCTCCAATAGTTCAATATTTTTGATGAACTATGTTGCCAGTTTAAATTATGTTGCAGAAGTAACCGGAGGCAGGTTTTTTTCCTTCAAAAATTGTTTGAATCGAGGATCTTGCCGCATAGGTTCAAAATCCGGCCAGGTTCTGATCCAAGGGAGCCAGACATCCGACGGCTGGAAATCCAGCCAATAAAAGGCTTCATTCAGATCACCAAGTGAGACATATGTAAG
>JBPCUG010000061.1:0-2654 GCA_051011275.1 Cyclobacteriaceae bacterium
GCCCAGGTGCGTTGTTTATTCAAAAAACAGATGGCAAGTTTAGCCAAAGTAATTTAGGCCTGTTTGAGCGGGATAGAAGAGCCGAAGATTTGGATTGCATTTTTTTTGACGCCGATAATGACAATGATCAGGATTTATATGTCGCCAGAGGAGGTAACGAATTTATCATCCCAACTGAAATTTTGATAGACCAATTATATATAAATGATGGACTTGGGAATTTCACACCTTCCCCTCAAATTCTTCCTACGTTCAAATTCGAAAGTAGCTCCTGTGTACAAGCTTCAGATTATGATCAAGATGGCGATCAGGACCTGTTTGTTGGGATACGGCTTCGTCCAGGTTTTTACGGGACTTCTACCAATGGGTATATTTTAAATAATAATGGCAAGGGTCAATTCACTAACATTACTTCCAAAGTAGCTCCTGAACTATTAGAGCTGGGCATGATCACGGACATGCTCTGGCTAGACTACGATCAGGATCAGGATGACGACATCGTGGTGGTTGGAGAGTGGATGCCGATCAGCATATTTGAGAACAACAATGGCCGGTTCTCACTAGTATCTACTCCCGCTCTATCTCGATCTCATGGTTGGTGGAATTGTCTTAAAGCTGGTGATTTTGACAAAGATGGGGACATGGATCTGGTTGCCGGGAATCACGGACTAAATTCGCGCTTCGCGGCTAGCAAAGAAAAACCTATCTCGCTTTATGTCAAAGATTTTGATCAAAACGGTAGCCCCGATCCAATTCTCAGCCAATTCAATGGCAATCAAGCCTATCCGATGGTACTTCGGCATGATCTGGTAGTCCAATTGCCCATGTTAAAGAAGAAATATCTAAAATACAGCAGTTACAAGGAGCAGGCGGTAGAAGATATTTTTACTGAAGAACAGTTGAGCGGGACCCAGATAAAAAAAGCCTATCATTTGGAAACATCATTGTTAGTCAATAATGGAGGGGGGAAATTCGAACTGCAACCGCTGCCAACAGCAGCTCAGTTTTCACCAACCTACGGCATATTGATAGAGGATTTCGACCGGGATGGAAATCTAGACATTCTCTTGGGGGGAAACCTATATGGAGTTAAACCCGAGGTAGGTCGATATGATGCCAACCATGGCATATGGCTAAAGGGAAATGGGGACAACACCTTTGAGACCTTTTTCCCAAAAACTTCCGGTTTCTATGTGCCGGGGGAAGTTAGGGATATGGTGAGTTTAAAAGCCAACCGAAATTCTCTCATTTTGGTGGCTAAAAATAACGATCGAATGCAGGTATTTGAGTATTGAGTAGGAAGTCAGGCATGGATCTAAAAAACCACATAGAAAAATCCTCTCAAATTATACTGGCCAAATCTATAGCTCCGACCAATTTTCTTTGGATTCCGCTGATCATAGTGCTCTTTGGCTGCCAAAAACAATCTGACACCAGACCGTTATTCACGTTGTTGGGGTCGGAGGAAACCGGGATTGATTTTAGTAATGATTTAGAGCACAGCTATGAATTCAACATGTACACCTATCGCAATTTTTATAATGGAGGTGGGGTTGGATTAGGAGATATAAATAATGATGGCTTAACCGACATATTCTTTTGCGGCAATATGACGGATAATAAACTCTATCTAAATAAAGGAAATCTTCAATTTGAAGATGTTACCGCCCAAGCCGAAGTCGCTTCCAAAAATGTATGGTCAACAGGAGTGAGTTTTGCAGATGTGAATGGAGACGGATGGTTAGATATCTACGTCTGTAAGTCTGGTAAACCGGGGGGAGAGCAGCGTCATAATGAATTGTTTATTAACCAGGGTTTATCTGTGGCAGAAACAGAGGTAGCCGGTAAAGTGCCGCGATTCAAAGAAATGGCCAAGGATTATGGAATTGCAGATGAAGGGTTTAGTTCACATGCTTCCTTTTTCGACTTTGATAGGGATGGCGATCTGGATTGCTATCTACTCAATAACTCTTTTCGTCCGATTGGACAATACGACATTCGACCGGGTTTGAGGGAAGTTCGGGATTCATTAGGAGCTAACAAACTATACAGAAATGATCTTGAATATTCTAAGGAAGGAGATTCCACGCGGATAAAATTTACTGACATCAGCCAGGAAGCTGGAATTTATGGTAGTAGTATTGGATTTGGCTTAGGTGTTACCACCGGCGATGTGGACCGTGATGGCTGGCAAGATATTTATGTTTCTAATGATTTTTTTGAGCGAGACTATCTCTATATCAATCAGCACGATGGCACGTTCAAGGAGGACCTGATCAATCAAATGCCTGAAATTAGTTTAGGTTCAATGGGCGCCGACATGGCCGACATTAACAATGACGGGTATCCGGAGGTTTTCGTTACTGAAATGCTACCCGAAAGTGAAACGCGATACAAAACAAAAATGACTTTCGAAAACTGGGATAAGTATCAGCTAAACGTTCGCAACGGCTATCATCATCAATTCCCACGCAATGTCCTTCAATTGAATAATAGGAATTCAACCTTTAGCGAGGTCGGCCGCTTGGCTGGAGTACATGCGACTGACTGGAGTTGGAGCGCGCTTATTGCAGATTTTGACAACAATGGATTCAAGGATATTTATGTTTCCAATGGGATTTACAAAGACCTACTGGATCAAGATTATGTCAATT